>CAVDRA010000001.1:0-65625 GCA_963611155.1 bacterium
TCGAGGAAATGTGCAAAAAAGCTCTCGAGCTTACCCTGCTCGCCTATAACCAGTAACAGTCACCGATAAAGATAAAGACACGACACCGATGTTTTTCCGAAAACAGAATAGAAGCTTGTCTCTGGATTTTTCACAAAGCTTGAAACTCCTGAAATCAAATCTGAGAACGACATTTCATACCTGTATTTAAAATCCACAAATTCAAGATTCGGACCGGATTTCGCTTGATTTTGAAATTTGTCGTAAAAATCAGTTCTTATAGATTCCTTCGCTTCTTCAAACGGACAAACATCGTCAATCAGACCGTTGTTTTTCGCCTGCAAAGCCGTGTAGACTCTTCCGTCCGCAAGCTTTTTCACATCAGAAAGCTGCATTTTCCGGTTCTCCGCAACAATTCCTGTAAACTGCTCATAAGCTTCATCCGCAATCGACTGAAAAATCGCACGCTGCTCATCAGTCAAGGCAGAATTATAGTTTCCCATGTTTTTGTTTTTTCCTGCCGTTATTGTCGTCACCTTGATTCCCGCCTTATCCAAAAGCTCTGTCGCATCCACGCTCTGCCCCGCGATCACGCCTATTGAGCCTGTCAAAGTGTTTCGATTCGCAAAAATCTTGTCTGAGGCGCAGCCAATGTAATATCCGCCGCTCGCAGCAAGAGAGCCGAAATATGCGTAAACAGGACGTTTAGTTGCCGCCTTGTATTTTTTTAGCGCAAGATAAGCCTCGTCTGATTCGTAAACAGTGCCTCCGGGAGAATCAATCACAAGCAGGATTCCGGCGTTTTTCGCATCGTTTTCAGCCTTTTTTATCTGGCGCAAAAGCCATTTTTGATTGTAAGTTCTGTTCTCCTCAGAAATCATTCCTGTGATGTAAATCGCTGAAATGTAAAAGCCAGATTTTACTTTCACGTTTTTTTCATCAGAAGATGAATTTCCAAAAATGTAATCAATTATCTTCAATAACGAAACTGAACCGCTGTTTTCATAATCAGATTCAAAATCGGCGTTATCAAAAAATTCTGTCTCGTTTATTTCCGCGGAAACATTCTTTCTGTTTTTAGTGTTCCCTGAAAAAAATCCAGCCGCCAATGAAATAGCCGCAAGAGCGACAATAACCGCAAAAACATACTTTCCATTCTTTTTCATTCTTCTTACCCCGTTAAAATCAGCAAAAATCCGCCGGCTTTAGTTTTCTGCTTTCAAAGCTCATCAGTTTCAAATCAAAATAAGCATTTGCCATTGTTGTTGAAAAATAAGGGCAAAGCCAGATGAATCCGATTCCGCAGGTGGCAATACAAAGCAGAAACCAGCCAAAAAAACTCATGGAAAGGCAAAAAAGCTCTGACTTGTGCCCGGCTGTAATTATCTTGCTTATATTCATCGCTTTTTTAACGCCGATCTCAGGATTTTCCGCAATCACATAGAACATCATCGAGTAGCTTATAGCCTTTACAATTCCCGGAATCAGAAACAAAAGCGACCAGAGCCAAGTCCAAAGAAAAAACCAAAGGGTTCCAAGCAGAGAAGAAAGCCAGATGTCAAATCCGTCTATAAAATCCGAAAAAGGAATTTTTTCATTAGAGCTTGTGGAAGCGATTTTCAGGTAAATATGAATTTGCGCCACACAGATAATTCCGAAAACGCAGACAGCAAGAATTTCTGCAAAAAAGCTAAGATTTGAAAGAATGTTAAGCCCCATGACAACAGCCCCGCCAATCAAGACAGCAAGGCAAGGCGTTTTCCACCGTTTTTTTAGCTGTAAAAGAGAATCAATTTTATATTTTTTCCCATTGAACATTGCGACCTCCTATCGCATTCGTTTTTTTCCTCATAAAAAATCGCTTAAGACCGCAGTTTTTCTCGCGTTTCTTACGGCGCTAGCACTTTAGCGTTTTGACATTGAGATTTTGACAATCTTATCACATCTTCAATTATTCACAAAATCCGGCAAAGACACTAAACTTTATTTCATTATGACAATCACACTTAAAAATTCAAACTATGAAGTAGTTTTAAACACTCACGGAGCCGAAATCAACGCGTTCCGCTCAGTAAAAGACGGCACAAAATACGTTTTTGAAGGACCTGAATCGGTATGGAAATTTCACGCCCCGGTTCTTTTTCCTCACGTCGGAAGAATCAAGGACGGATTTTACACTTGCAACGGCAAGGAATATCATCTCGTAAACAACGGAATGAGCCGCGATCTCGAGCATAAAATCATCGAGCAAACACAGACAAGCGCGACTTTCGAGCTCACAGAAAGCGGAGCCACGGCAGACAAATTTCCATGGAAATTCAGCCTTAAAACACATTATGAGCTGAAGGACAACGGTCTTATCTTCACAACAACAGTAACAAACACAGACAGCACAACAATGAGCTTCTCGCTTGGAAGCCACACTGCGTTCTGCTGCCCGAGAAACACAGACCCGAAAGGCACAACGAATTCAGACTACCAGTATGAATTTGAGAAAAGAGAGCCTCTAACACAAGTTCTCCTGAATGATGAGGCGCAGCTTGCGACAGATGAAGACGGCACAGCACCAACAACAAAGGCGTACGGCGAAAAAGAGGCCGGCATTGTTCCGATCAGCGAAAAAGGATTCGGCAACGGACATTTTTTCACAGCTTTCAAATCAAACTGGGTCGGACTCCGCAACAAGAAAGACGGTTCTCTAGTAAAAGTAAACTGCTTAGGCTATCCATATCTTATGGTATGGCAAGGCGGAAACGGCGGGAAAGGCGCAGAAGGGAACGGCTTCAACTGCATCGAGCCGTGGTACGGAACTGCCGACGCTGAAAATACAAACCATGAATGGGAAGAAAAGGCCGCGCTTATCTCGCTTGAGAGCGGAAAATCATTCACAGCAGACCAGTCAATCACAATAGAAAAATAAAGAAACAAGCGAAAAAAAAAGCCCTGAAGTTCTGCAGCGCAATCAAAACGCGCAGATTTACAGGGCTTTTTTTATGCGCCAGAAGATTGCATGCAACGTCTTAAAAAAACCGCCTTGCTTTTCATCAGGCAAGACAACAGAAAGTTTTGCCTACATCAAAAATTTCCGCTCAAACTCCTCAGCGGAAAGCGGCCGTGAAAAAAGATACCCTTGAAAGAACTTGCAGCCAAGCTCAAGCAAAAAATTCTTCTGCTCAAACGTCTCGATTCCGACTGTCGCCACTTCAATTTTCAAGTCTTTTACCATTTCGATGATTGAGCTTAGGATTATTCCAGCCCGGTCAGAAAAATCATTGTTAGAGAAAAAATCCGCAGAAATTTTGATTGCATCAATGCTGAAATCTTTAAGCATATTAAGCGAGGAATATCCCGATCCAAAATTGTCTATCGCAATCTTGAAGCCGGCATTTCTTATTTTTTCAAAATAATGTGAGCCGCCCTCATAGTCATCAATAAGAGAATCTTCTTTCATCTCAATTATAATTGAAGACGGCTCAATTCCGTATTTTTCAACCATTTTCTTCAGAAAAGCTATTGTGTCGAAATAATATTCATTCTTGCTGCACATATTGAACGCGATATTCTCGATTTTATATCCTTTTGATTTCCATTCCGATATTTTCGAAATCGATTTCTCTCCAATGTGTTTATCAAGCTTGTAAACAAGGCCTGTTTTGTCGAGGACCTCAATAAATTCGGCTGGATGCATTATTCCGCGCTCTGGACTGTTCCAGCGCACAAGAGCTTCAGCGCATTTTACATCGCCTTTCTCATCAACAATCGGCTGCAAATACATTTCAAACTGTCCGCTTTCAAGCGCATTCTCAAAATTGTTTATTATTTTCTTCTCTGCAAGAAGCCTGTCCATCAGATTTGAGCTGTAAAAAGCAAATGTTTTCTGATAGTCATTCTTGATTGAATCCATGGCAAGCTTCGCTTTGTCATACATAATCTGAACTTTTTCATTTATGTCCTGAATTTCATACACGCCGATCGAAATAAAAAGATTGTAAGCATTGGTGTCTGAAGACTGAGACAATTTTTCGATTTCATGCATAAAAACGCTCTCGTCAAAATTCTCCTTTTCCATAAAAATCGCGAATTTATCGTCATTCAGACGGGCATTAATATTTGTCGGATGCGCAAGTTTTTCCATTATGGACGCCTGACGCACAAGAATCTCGTCGCCTGCCTGCTCGCCGAAATTATCATTTATCAGCCTGAAATCTTTTATATTGGAGCAAATCATCAGAGGATTTCTGAAAACGCCCCTTTTTAGCTGAACTTCAATTCTTTCAAAAAATCCGTCGCGGTTATAAAGCCCCGTAAGCTCATCATGAGTGGCGACAAATCTTTCTTCTTGATACCGAAGTTTCTCATCAGTTTTATCGCTTAATTTTAAGTACGAGCCGACATTAAGACCGTCAATCAGAAGCTCCTGATACTCAATCTTGAAATAGCGCAGAGTCTTTTCGTCATCAAGACCAGTGTAAAGCTCGGAATAATTTCCAAAGGGAAGCCCTGGTTTTATCTCAGATTTTAATCCAGATTTAACTCCGAATTTCACGGCGATCTCGTTTTCATGAGTTTCAAGATAATAATTCTTGAAATCAACAGGATTCGCGTTTATAAAGCCTGAATCGGAATCAAAAAGTCTTTTTGCGGCGGCATTCTGATAAATTACCTTGCCTCTAAAGTCAAAATGGATAATCGCATCAGAAACAGCCTCGGAAACTGTTCCCATCACGTTTCCGACAAGCAGGCTCGGAAATGTATAAATTGAGCACACGGCTATAAACGAAGCAAAAACTCCATAGAGAATAACAGAATAATCAACTGTAAGATTTGCCGTATAGCTATGAAAATTTGCGAGAATCACCGCCATATAAGAAACGAGAAACAGAACATATTTCTTCTTGTAGAATTTCGGAGCAGAAACCGCATTTATGACAAGAGCCACAAATCCGCTCAAGACCATCACATAACAAAAAGCGAGATGAGCATAATGCAGCGGAGAAAAATCGATCCACCAGAAGCGGACTTCATGAACAGTCATTGAAGAAAGAATATCAAAACTATGCTTTGTGACCGTGTTCATCAGCATCGAAACAGAATCGATTAACGAAAGAGAAAAAAACACCTTGCATGCGTTTTTCCGCCACGAAGTAAAAGTTGTTCCGGCTGTAAACAAATTAAAAAGCGCAAAGGCAAGCCAGTCCGTGCAGACATAATAAATCTCATTGAATACAACCGCCGGCAAGTAAGTTCCGCAAAGCAAAAATCCGCTGTAGCTTAAAACCGCAATAATCGCCACAACGACAGGAAAAATCAGAAGCTTCTTGTTTTCTACTTTTGACCTTAAAATCTGGGCAATAATAAAAATCATATAGAAGACTGTCATCAAAGAGACAAAAGAATAAACGTAGAACAATTTCATCTATCTTTCCTCGTTTTCCCAAGTGATAAAATTCTTCTCGAAAGCAGACACAGTTACAGGCTTTGAATACAAATATCCCTGAAAATAATCGCATCCGGCATTCTTTAAAAATTCCGCGGACTCTTCATCTTCAACGCCTTCTGAAATCACCGTCATATTAAGCTTTTTCGCCATCTTTATGATTTTGCTTAAAATAAGCCTGCTTTTTTCAGAATTCTTCGGCTCGCGCAAAAAAAACATGTCAATTTTCAAAATATCTACGGTTATATTCCTGAGCATATTGAGCGACGAGTATCCGGAACCAAAGTCATCCATCTCGATTAAAAATCCGTAGTTCTGCAATCTGCTCAAAACCTGCGTGTGAAGATTAATGTCGTGCATAAAGACAGTTTCTGTGATTTCAAGCTTTAGCTTTTCCGGCTCAATTCCGTACTTTTCAACAAGTCCCGTAAAGACTTTGTATAAATCAAGATGATAAAAATCCTTGACCGAAATATTAACCGCAATATGCATTCCGACATTTCTCGCTTTCCATTCGGCAAGTTTTCTCGCGGCAGACTCCCAAATAAAACAGTCCAGCTTGTAAAGAAGACCGGCCTTTTCAAGCATAGGAACAAATGCGCCTGGTCCTAAAACGCCTTTTTCTGGATGAACCCAACGGACAAGGGCTTCTGCCCCCACAACTTTGCCGTTTTTGCTTGAGACCTGCGGCTGCAGATACATTTCAAACTGATTTTTGCTTAAGGCGTGCCCAAAGTTCGTTACAACATTTTTCTCCTCAACAAGATTCTCCATCATGGATGTGCTGTAGAATGTAAGATTTTTTTCAAGCTCGTTGTTTTTCTGAATCGCAAGATTCGCCTTGTCAAACATGAAATTCGCTTTTTCGTAAGGATCCGAAATTTCATAGACACCGGTCTTGAACTGAATTTTGTAGTTGTATCCGTCCAGAAAGCGAGTCAAATTCTCGATTGTAGCCGAAAACTCAGCCGGATTAAAAAATTCTTTGCGCGTGAGCATTGCAAAACGGTCGCCAGAAATTCTTCCGATAACAGTATCTTCATGGCATTTTCCGCGGAGAACCTCAACTTCCTTTTTTAAAAGCGCATCGCCGTTTGAAATTCCGAACAAATCATTCACAAGCTTAAAATTCACAATGTCAGTACAGACAAGATAACGCGGAATATCGGGCTCTTTTTTCAGTATTCCTTCACATTCCAAAAAGAAATTCGAGCGGTTATAAACGCCTGTAAGCAAATCGTGCGTTGAACGGTATTTTTCACGGCTAACAAGATTCAGCTCCTCTGTAATGTCCTCAATAAAAATAAAATACCCGACCACAAGCTGGTTTGAATCCCGCAAAATATAAAATTCCTCGGAAAAACAAGTTTTTTTTCCGTCCCTGAAAATTTCCCTGTCCCGAAAAACAAAATCTTTTTTTTCCTCAATGAATGTAGCGAGCTCTTTTTCAGCTTCAATATTCTTTTCAAAAAAAGCTCCCGAAGACTTGTTTGCGTAAATGCACTTTTTATTCACGTCAAAACATAAGACACCATTATTCATGCTCTCCGTAACAAGCCTGAGAATTTTTGACTCAACTTTTCTCGGCTGCAAGTAAAAACTATAGTAAGTCGCAACAACAACGAAAGCCCCGTAAAGAAAAACCGAACTGTCAAAATTATCATTAATAGAAAGCCACACCGCATTCATCACAATGAGGACAAAGAAAATCAAAAACATTGAAAGATAGCTTGAGCGGTAAAATTTCTTTGTCAAAATGATTTTTCTCAAAAAAAGATAAAAAACAAGCGCGACAAGAAAATAACAGAATGTGAGATGAATAAAAAATCCGAGGTAATAACGATAATTCCAGCAGAAAAATTTTCCGTTCGGCGAAAAGGGAACCATCGAAAATGCGAATCCCGTAAACACATTCGTCAAAAGAGACAGAGTGTCAAAAATCAGCGCGGCTCCCCAAATATTTCTGAAAAAAAGCAGATTTTTTGATTTGAAGGAAACCTCTGTAAAAACAAAAATATAGTCAACAAAAAAAATTAAAAGCCAATGAACGCTCGCATAGTAAAGTCCGCTAAAAAACAGCGAGCCTTTGTTTCCAAAATCAAAAAGAGTTAAAAGCTGAAGAATAAAAACAACCGTTCCGGCGCAGTCAACATTGAAAAGCGCGTTTTTAAGCTCGGTATCTCGGCAGCGCAGAATAAAGCAGCAGAACACCATGGCGGCTATGATAAAGAATGAAGCAAAGAAAAATAACAGTCTCGTCATGGCTTTTCGGCGGAGCGCCTCCACACCAAATTATAAGTCAAAACTCAAAAAAAACTAAAAGAAAATTATTATTGTTTCAATAATTTACAGAAAAGATCTTGTCTTCAGGACACTTTTCAAAGTAAAGCCTGACCCGAGCGCGGGCATCATCATTGTCAGAAAGATTTATCATCTGGCTTTGAAAATAATGCCCGAAGCTGAAATTTAAACAATAAAACGCAAAAAAACGCTGAAGCCTTGTTTTCCAAAATTCTTGAGGCTGACACTTTTCCACCTCGTCTATAAAATCCAGCGCAAGTTTCTCAGCATCAAATTTAAAACTTTTTCTGTTCTTAATGCATTCAGTTTTTTCAAGATTTTCGTTTTTTCCCGGCCGCTCTGATTTTTCCGTATTTTCAGCAATTTCAGAAGAATCTTTAAGCTCCTTAAAAATCCATGGTTTTTGAACAGCGGCAGTCGCAATCATGACTCCCGAGACTTTTGGAGCCGTTTTCAGCGCAAGAGACAAAGTTTCAAAATCCTTGACATCGCCATTTAAAACCACCGGAAATCCCGGAAATCTCTCACAAAGGCGGGCAACCGCATTCCAGTCAGAATGACGCGAATGTTTCTGCTTTTGAAAGCGGGCATGCAAAGTTATCGTCTCGACACCCTCGCCAATCAGCATTTCACAGAAGCTCAAAAAACGCTCTTCAGTGTAATTTTCATCTCCAAGGCGGAGCTTCACAGAAAGCCTCTTTGATTTTTCTCCGTCTTTTGCCGCATTTTCAATCGCAGATTTCACGGAACGAACCATAAATGAAGTTTCTTCAACCGGCTTGAGCATCCATGCTATTCCGGCTCCAGTCTTTGCAATCTGCGGAGCCGAGCAGCCCATGTTCAAGTCAATTCCCTTCCCGTTTCTTTCAGCAAGAATTCTAGCCGCGGCAGACATTTTTTCAGCGCTTTTATCGGTCAGCTGCCAGACAAGTTTTTCAGGCTCTGGCCCCTCGCGAAGATAATATTTCTCCCACGGGCCGTTATTCAACAAAGAAGAAGCGTTTATCATTTCGTTGAAATACTCGTCACAGCCGCCAAATTTCCCGACAATATTCCTAAATGCCTCATGCGTTATAGCATCCATCGGCGCAAGAAGAAGATTAAGTTTTTCCATTCATGTTCGTCCGCAATTCGTGTCCAGCCTGCTTTTATCCGCGGGCAAGCCCCTCGATCTGCGAAACTGCCGCATCAAGGAATTCAGAAGCCAGATTTTCAATATCTCCTTCATCAACAGCTTTTGAAATATCCTCTGCGATCGGAATTCTTGCAAGAACAGGAATTCCATAATCCTTCGCAATTCCGTTGATATTGCTTTCACCGTAAATTTTTATTTCTTTTCCGCAGTCAGGACATTTTACATAGCTCATATTCTCAACAAGACCGAGTGTCGGAATTTTCATCATCTCAGCCATTTTCACAGCTTTCTCAACAATCACGCGCACAAGCTGCTGAGGAGACGAGACAACGATGATTCCGTCAACAGGGAGACTTTGGAAAACTGTGAGCGGAACATCTCCGGTTCCAGGAGGCATATCGACAAACATATAATCAACGTCATCCCACGCAACATCAGTCCAGAACTGTTTTACAGCTCCGGCAATCACAGGTCCGCGCCACAAAACAGGATCTGTCTCGTGTTCAAGAAGAAAATTCATGCTCATAAGCTGAATCCCGGACTTTGTTTTTACCGGATAAATCGTTCCATTCTTATCTCCAAGAGCCTTTTCCTCGCCGACTCCAAAAGAAGTCGGAATTGAAGGGCCTGTAATATCAGCGTCAAGAACCGCAACATTATAGCCGTGTTTCTGCATTTTTGAGGCAAGGAGAGCCGTTACAAGAGACTTTCCAACGCCGCCTTTTCCCGAAACAATACCAATTACTTTTTTTACACAGCTGCCTTTTCTAAGCTGCACTCGCAAATCTTTTGACTTGCAGCTTGAGCCGCATGTCGAGCAGTCGTGGGTACAATTTTCCGCCATATTTCCACCTCAATTTAAAGATACTCAATTCGCCGCCATAAGTCAAAGATTATGAAGGAATCTCAAACACAAAGAATTTTGAGCCGAAACTAAAGGCATGAAGCAAAAAACTTACAAGGCCGTCCTGATTGGAGCTGGAAGAATCGGATTCTCGCTCGGATTCGACAAGAAACGCGAGCAGCCGGCAAGCCACACGATGGCGCTCATGAAAAACAAGAAAATCAGCCTGGTTGCCGCTGCCGACAAAAACGGGAAAAATCTTAAAAGCTGGAAAGAGTATGCGCGAAAACATAAATCCGATGCGCTCACTTACCATTCAAGCGATGAGCTTTACAAAAACATTCATGAAATTGACATCATAACAGTCGCTGTGAACGAGGAAAGCCATCTTGAAGAATGCGTCAAAGCTATCGCTCAAAAGCCAAGACTTGTTATTCTTGAGAAACCTGTCGCGCTAAATACAGAAGAAGCAAAGCAAATCCTCATGGAATCTGAAAAACATAAAGTTCCTGTGATGGTAAACCACGAGCGCCGTTTTTCAAGGGATTATATTTTTACAAAAAAACTTCTTCCAGAAATCGGAGAAATTCAGACTGTTTCCGCAGAACTCGACTCTGGTCTTAGAGTTTACGCGCCGGAATTTGAAAAAGACGGAAGCTATTCTTTGATTCATGACGGAACGCATCTTGTTGACACAGTTAATTTTCTGCTTTCAGGCTTCCTTGAAAAAGAGAAACTTGAAAATCCGGATGTCAAAGGGATCTTCAAAGACGAAAAAAACATCGTGCGGAATTTTTGCGCAATTTACAAAACAAAAAAGATTCCGGAAATTCAAATAAAGATGAGCGGAAGAAGCAAATTTTTTGAATTTAGAATTGAGATTTTAGGAACGCTCGGAAAAATTGTTGTTGGAAACGGAATTCACGAGTTTTATTTAAGAAAGGAATCAAAACTTTATTCAGGATTTTATTCTTTGACACGGCAAAAAGCTGATTTTCCAAAAAAGACTGCGTATTTCAGCGGAATGATCAAAAACGCCGCAGATTTTCTAGACGGAAAATCCGCAATTCTTTCGCCGCTAGAAGACGCAGTTGAAGACTTGCGGATTCTTGAAGAAATAAAGGCCGCCTTAAAAAACAGCCTTTAAAAATTAAAAAGTTCAGCTGCTGAAAAACAAAAAATTACTCGACAGCTGAAGTTTTCGCCTTGCCGTCTGAAAAATATTTCTCATAGGCTTCCTGCATTTTCGCCTGGCTTGCAAGATATTCCGCAGAAATTTCATACTGCTCGGCAGTCTTGTTCAAAGCGTCGACTTCTGTCTTATAGGGAAGAAAAACCTGAATATAAACAGTTCCGTCTTTTCCCTGATAAAAATTCGTCCTTCTTGCGCCTGTCAGAGTCGCATTTGAAATCTGCAGAGCATTTTCCTCAAATCCTTTGATGGTGTCTGTCTTCGAGCCTGAAACCATCGACTGTGTAACATCTTTTACAATCGTTGTGACTTTTCTTGAAAGACTGCTGTAGGCGTTAGCTTCCGCCATTTTCAATGATGTGTCAAAATCAGCCATCAAAGCCTGCCCGGTTCCATAAATTCCGTCCTTTGACTCAGGCTCAAGAATGTACCAGGAAGGAACATCGCTGCTTGCCGAAGCCACGTTTTTCGTAGAACCGCAACCAGTCACAAAAGCAAAAGCCATGCACATTTCCAAAACAAAAAGAATTTTTTTCATAAAAAAATCTCCTATAATCGAGTTGCTTTGCCTCAAAACAAAAACAACAATTCAAAGAAAGTTTGCAACGCAAACTTGTGAATAAGAGCTTTTAGTATTTTCTACAAAGCCCTTATTTCATTTTCCAAAATAAAATTTGCTTTTCAGTCGCCGCTGCTGTCAAGACAAACGCCTGCAACAAAACCGATAACATAACTCGGAACCGCAAAAATCACAGAAGTCACGGAGCCGACACAACTTCCAATAAGCGAAGCCTTTTTTGAAACCTGAGACGCAGATTTTCCGATGCTCGCTTGAACATTAACCGTCTCTGATGCCGATGAAATCACCTTTGTCTCGTCGTTCCAATCAACCTCCTCAATCAAGTCCTGTTTAGAAATTTCAGCCTTATGAAGAATCTTCCTGTATTTTCTGTATTTGTATAAATCCGAATTCTGATATTCTTTCTGAAAACTAAGGAAATCATCTTTCGCCTTTTTGGTGTTCGGCAAGGCAAACGCAATTCCTGTGCCAGAGCCGTTTTTCATAATTGTGTAGGACAATGAGCCAAGAAGCAGATTCAAAGCAGAATATCCAGCGACGCGCCCAGTCTCACGCGCCGTGCATCCTAGAACAACAAAAGGATAGCCGAGCGTGTAATAAGCAAAAAGCTTGCCGTCAAAAGTATTTTTTGCCTTTATGTTCTCGGTTTTTCTTACATAATGAATCGAGCCGTCTTCAGGAGAATTGGAAATAACATCAACGTCAACAGTGCTGTAAGTTGAGACGCAGGAAGAAAACAGCGCAAGAATTAAAAAAACAGCCCCTACTTTCTTAAGTTTTCTTCTCATTCCGCAATCTCTCCGGCAATTTTCATCATAAATAAAAATATAACACGAATTGTCAAGTTACAAAATAAAAACCCCATGACTGCAATTGAAAGCAAAAAGCGCGCAAAACGCACTCTGTAGAGTTTTATCCGAAATCAAACTAAAATGTTTGATATGAAAATATTAATTCTTCAGCCGCCTATTTTGCAATGCAACACAGCCTACCCAAGCGGAGCTTATCTTTCCGCGTTTTTTAAAACCAAAGGATTTCAAACAGAATGGATGGATCTGAACATAAAACTCTTCTACGAAATTTTCTCAAAAGGCGGACTCGAAAAACTTTTTAGCCTTGCCTCTGGCAAAGCTCTGAAAATCGCCGAAAAAGCAGAGAAATCAGGTGATGATGCAACAGCCTTCAATCTCAGACGATACGTTTCCGAAAAAAATCTTTGGATAAGCTGGATAGAAAAAATCTCTGCAATGCTTCGCGGACAAGGGTTTGAGAATGCTCACAGATTCTGTTTTGGGGCGCATGTTCCGCGTGGCAACTGATCTTACAACCGACGATACGCGCGCTTTGGCAAGTTTTGCGCTTGCAGACATCGCAGACTTCATAACAATAGCTTTCGATAAAAATTTTTCGCTCATCCGCTATGCAGAAAGCCTTACAATCAGCGAATCGTCTTTTCAGGAGATTGAAAAAGGAGCGGAAAGTCCAATCATAAAACACTTTTACATTCCGCTTCTTGAAAAGATTTTTCCAAACGGCTCAATATCCCAGAAAACTATGGTCCTAATCTCAGTGCCTTTTCCGGGAACCTTTGCGGCGGCATTGGCTACAGGAAAATTCTTCAAGGACCGTTTTTATGAAAAAACATATATTTCTTTTGGAGGAGGATTTGTAAACACGGAGCTCCGTGAAACCAAAGAACCTGCTCTCGCAAAATACACAGACGCGCTCTGTTTTGACCGCGGATACGCAAGCTACAAAACGCTTCTTGAAAACATAGAAAAAAAAGCGGAAATCTCCCAGGAACAAAGAATATTCCCGCCGATTTATAAGCTCAGACAATTTGTCATGCCAAAGACGACAGAGTCCGCAGAGCAAAAAAACGCAATAATAGATGAGGCGAAGCCGTCACAGGAAGACCTTGCCTTTGAAAAACAGACAACCTCAACGCTTGCTCCGGATTTCACAGACATCGATTTCTCGCTTTACCCGCGCCTTATTGACGACACAAATCCGATGCACAGGCTATGGTCTGACGGAGCCTGGATAAAAATTTACATGGCGCATGGCTGCTACTGGCATAAATGCGCGTTCTGCGACGTTACACTCGACTATGTTTGCGGATTTCAGCCGACAAATGTGAAAAAACTCTATGAAGAAATCTACAGACAATGCAAAGAAAAAAATATCTGGGGAATTCACTTTGTTGACGAGGCCATGCCTCCCGCGCTTATGATTCAATTCGCAAAAGAGAACATTGCTCACGACTCGCCGATTACATGGTGGGGAAATATCCGCTTTGAAAAATACTTTACGCGTGATGTCGCAGATTTTCTTGCTTACGGCGGACTTATCGGAGTCAGCGCAGGGCTTGAAAGCGCTACAGGAAACGGTCTGAACGCAATCCACAAAGGCACGGATTTAGACTCAATAGTCGCCGCATGCTGCGCGTTCAAGGAAGCGGGCGTTTTGGTTCATGCGTATATGATTTACGGCTACTGGTGGGAAAAACCGCAAGATCTAATCAATTCAATGGAGACTTTGCGCCAGTTTTACGAAAACGGACTTTTAGACTCAAGTTTCTGGCATAAATTTGTGCTTACCCGGCATTCAAGGGTGTTCAAGGAATGGGAGCAAGGCCTCATAAAAGATTTGAAGCCGATTCTCGACGGAAAGGACACGCCGCTTTTCGCAAAGAACGGTCTTCACTTTGAAGGCGAAAAATCATCTGAAAAATACGGGCCGTCTCTCGATTACTCGCTAAACGAATGGATGCACAACCGCGATTTGAAAAAGCCTGTTCAAAAATGGTTCAATTTTCAAGTTCCAAAACCTACTGTTCCGCAAGATTTCATAGCAGGTCTGATTGAAAAATACGAAGAGAGCAAAAACAAAAGATTTTCTTCCGCATCGAATTTGCCAGAGTCAGAAGAAAAAATCTGGCTGGGCGGCGAGAAAATCAGCGTTCCAAAAGGGAAAAATCTCTGGTTTTATATGGGAGAACCATTTGAGGAAAAAGAAAATGCGGCTGAATCAAAACTGCGGGGAAAAGGTCTTTGTATTCTAAACTAGAGGCATAATCAGAGAGGCGTTTTTTTTCTTAAATTCCAGTGGAAGGAAAATCCGACTTCAGACGAATCCATATTTTTGTGAATTCCGTCAAACAAAGTCCGCCCTTCCTGCCTGAACGCATGCTTGGCATTGTAGAAAAGCGTGAATGACACAGGATGAGTTTCCGTGCGCAATTCAAATCCGTAGTTCAAAAACTGAACCATGCTCATGCCCGTTCCGAAAAATGCGAAAGGAGAATAGGAAGCGTATCCGTGCTGTGAAAAAATTCTTGAAAAATTGAATGAGCCTTGAATCCCGGCAGAAAAAGAATTGTAGATAAAAGTGTCGCCTGAAATTCCGTTCTGCTCGTCATCATAAGAAACTTCAAAATACGAGTAAGAGCCGAACAAAGCAAGCGACGCTTTTTTAGTCTGCATAAAAGGAAAAAGCTGCTGGACATCAAGCGTCACCGAGCGCAAATTTCCGCTTAATCCAATCTCATGCATAAAATCAGGCTGCTCAGTCCATAAAAAATGCTGCTTCTGACTGAATCCGAATGAAATCTGCGCGCTTGTAAGCAAAATATCCCTGAAAAACGAATGAAATAAAAGCCCGCGCGTCAGCAGAACTTGCTTAGTATAAGTCTCGTTTCCGTCCGCGCTCGCGATAAGAGATTTCTCGACATTCTGGTACCCCTCTGTTGTTTCCAGAGTCCATCTTGCGCCGTCAACAGGAATAATCGACTTTATCTCCATCGGGAAAGCGCAAAACGGGAGAAAAAAGAGAACAAAAACTGACATTTTTTTCAAAAGCCTGTCCATTTTTTCTCCCGCAAAGCCAATGAGGAAAATATATAAAAATGACTATTACAAAACAATTTTCCGGTGTTGGGTACTTTTTATCTGCTCTATAAGCAACAAGCCGAGCTTTTAGATGCGCGCAAGCCCTGCTTTTTTCGCCTCATCAGCGACCGCTTTCGCAACAACTTTAGCAACACGCTCATCAAAGGCATCGGGAATTATTTTTTCAGGACAAAGCTCCTCATCAGAAACCAAAGAGGCGAGTCCCCTGCTTGCGGCAATTTTCATTTCCTCAGTTATTTTTGTCGCGCGGCAATCCAAAGCTCCGCGGAAAAGCCCCGGGAACGCAAGAATGTTATTAATCTGATTCGGATAATCCGAGCGTCCAGTTCCGATTATATAAGCTCCGGCCGCTTTCGCTTTTTCATAGGTAATTTCAGGCTCCGGATTCGCCATTGCAAAAATAATAGACTTCGGAGCCATAGACTTCACCATCTCTTCTGTAACAAGATTCGGAGCGGAGACGCCTATAAATATATCCGCTCCAACAAAAGCTTCCTTCATCGTCATCCGGCGGTTATCAGGATTTGTAATTTCCGTAAGCTCCTTTGTCAGAAAATCGTATTTTTCATAATCGTCTTTAATCACAATTCCATTGATGTTAAAGCCATAGATTTTTCTGATTCCAAAAGCGTGAAGCATGCGGATAATTGAAGAGCCCGCAGCCCCGGTTCCAGAAACAACAAGAGTGCAATCTTCCGCCTTTTTTCCAGCTACCTTCAGCGCATTCATGACCGCGGCAGTAACCACAATCGCAGTTCCATGCTGATCATCATGGAAAACAGGAATATCAAGTTCTTTTATGAGAGTGCGCTCAATTTCAACACAACGAGGAGCTGAAATATCCTCAAGATTTATTCCTCCAAAAGTCGGGGCAATCTGTTTACAGAATTCGATGATTTTCTTTGGATCTTTTGTATCTATGCAAAGCGGAACAGCATCAACACCTGCAAAACGCTTAAACAAATCGCATTTTCCTTCCATTACTGGAAGACCTGCCGCCGGTCCGATGTCTCCAAGACCAAGAACGGCAGTTCCGTCAGAAACAACGGCAATTGTGTTTCCTTTCCACGTATATTTATAAACATCATCAGGATTTTTATGAATCTGGCGGCAAGGCTCTGCAACGCCCGGCGTATAAGCGAGCGACAGGTCATCTCTTGTATTCAAAGGCATTTTTAGCTCAGTCGAAATTTTGCCTTTCCATTCACCGTGTTTTTCAAGTGCTTTTTCGTAAATTGTTGCCATAATGTTACAAAGTATAGCGATTTTTGACATATTGAGATAGACTTTTCCGTCTAGAAAGTTGTATAATCGAAAAATAAACCGTCTAATCTAAAAGGAGCTTTAGAAAATGAAATATTTAGACAAATTGAAAAAAGAAAGATCGATTGACCGCGTAATCTTCCTTGCTGGCATGGTTCTCGCGTTTATCGGTTTTCTTGTTCCAACAGTTTATGTAAAAATGGCAGTTGCGGAGCCTGTTGACAACACAATCGAGTCTGAGGTCGAAGAAGGTGACGCTCAGGGTTCAGAAGTAGGCGACGACGACTTTTATGAAGCACTTATCAACGGAACTAGTGCTTCTGATGATAATGATGATGAAAACGATGTAGCAGTCGATGACGAGTCTGTAATCATCCTTAAAGAAACTGAAACAAATTTCGTTCTTGATAAGAACTATGACAAAATTTTGAATAAAAATGGCGAGCCTAAGAAAATAACAACAACAGCATATTCTTACGTTGCTCCATACGAAGTTGAAGGACTTCACATCCGCAACAAAGTTCTTAACATTTTCGGACTTGCAGCGGCATTCAATGTTGCTCCTTACGCATACAATGCTACATTCCTTGTGATTATGTGGATTTGCTCAATCGCGGGAATCGTGCTTTTCTTCATCACAAAGACAATCGTAGGAGACATTGTAACAGCTTTAATCGGGCTCGGATTCGCAATCGCTTCTGCTATCATGATTCCTGTCACATTGAAAGTTTTCCCGGTTGTAGGCTATATGACAATCGGCGGATATATGGTTCTCGTAGGCTGGATTATTGCAATTGCAGGCTCAATTTTGGGAGCTGCCCATATTCAGCATCCAAGCCAAGTAAAATCTGCCGAGTAATCAGCTCTTTTAGAATCTAATTTCGAATAAAAGGCCGTCCGCTATCAAAGGACGGTCTTTTTATTTTAAACAGATTCCATAAAAAATCCCCGTGCCAGCCAAGTGAGCTTATAAGCTTTAGGCAAACCGGGGATTTTCGGCAAGATCTCTACCGCGTCAGTTTTCTGTACACAGTCTTATGAGGAATATCGTCCGAGATTCCAAGCACATTTTTGCGCCATTCAACATAGTCCGACCAGCCTCCTTCAACAAAATTCACATCCGAGTTATTCTCGAACGCTAAAATATGTGTTGCGATTCTATCGAGGAAATAACGGTCGTGGCTAATCACAAGCACGACACCGGCAAAGTCATTTATCGCTTCTTCAAGAGAGCGTGTTGTGGCAATATCAAGATCATTTGTAGGCTCGTCAAGAAGAAGAACGTTGCCGGCTTCCTTGAACATCATTCCCATGTTAAGACGATTCTTTTCACCGCCAGAAAGCACGCCGACCTTTTTATTCTGCTCAGCAGAATTAAAGTTAAACCATGAGCAATAAGCATGTGCGTTTATCTCGCGGAGAGCACCGTTCACAGCGCGTCCCTTATCATCAACAGCTCCGAGCTTTACAAGATCGTTTCCGCCGCTCAAAGTTTCGTAAACAGTCTTTTCCATATCAAGCTTGCCTCTCATCTGGTCAACATAGACAAGCTTTACTGTGTTTCCAACTTTTATCTCGCCAGAATCAGGTTTTTCCTCTCCCAAAGTTCCGTCAGGAAGCTCAACTTTCTGGCCCGCCGCAGACGCAATCATCTTGAACAGAGTCGTTTTTCCAGCTCCGTTCGGCCCGACTATTCCGACAACGGCTCCGGCAGGAATATGAAAGTCAAGATTTTCGAACAGAAGTTTGTCATCAAACGATTTTGTGATTTTTTCAGCGTCAATCACAACGCCTCCAAGGCGAGGACCTGCAGGAATAGAAATCTGAGTATCCTTGAGCTTGATTCTTTTTGACTCCTCTGCAAGAAGCTGCTCATATTTTGTGATATGCTCCTTGTGCTTTGCCTGCCGACCTTTCGTGCCAGCATGAATCCATTCCAGCTCCTCTTTCATCTCACGCTGACGTGTTGACGCCTGCTTTTCCTCAAGAGCAAGCCTTTTTTCTTTCGCTTCAAGCCAAGCCGAATAATTTCCCTTGAACGGATAGCCTTCGCCTCTGTCCATCTCCAAAATCCAGCCCGCAACGTTGTCGAGGAAGTAGCGGTCGTGCGTAATCGCAATAACCGTTCCCTTGTACTCATGAAGATGGCGCTCAAGCCATGCGATTGTTTCTGCGTCAAGATGGTTTGTCGGCTCGTCAAGAAGAAGAATATCCGGTTTTTGAAGGAGAAGACGGCAAAGCGCAACACGCCTTCTCTCGCCGCCTGAAAGCACATCGACTTTCTGATCTCCAGGAGGGCAGCGCAGAGCATCCATCGCAAGCTCCAAATTCGCTTCAAGATTCCACGCGTCAGCCGCATCAAGACGCTCCTGTATTTCTGCCTGGCGTGCGCACAGCTTATCAAAATCAGCGTCCGATTCTCCAAAAGCCTCGTTCACTTTGTCAAATTCCGCAAGCAAGTCTGTAATCGGTTTTACTCCCTCTTTTACAACTTCAATTACGGTTTTTCCAGGCTCCAAATAAGGCTCCTGCTCAAGATAGCCCATAGAATATCCAGGAAGAAGATGAGTTTCGCCTGTATAGTCCTTGTCGATTCCAGCGAAAATCTTAAAAAGCGAAGATTTTCCGGCGCCGTTCTCGCCGATGACTCCGATTTTTGCTCCCAAGTAGTAAGAAATCGAAATATCTTTTAATACAACTTTTGTTCCATAAGCACGCGAAACGTGATCCATCGTGTAGATAATTTTCTTTTCATCAAATGTTTTAGCCATAATCTCTATTCTAGCAGAAAATCCAGCTTTTTGATATGTTAAAGTCCAGACTGTTTAAAACGACTGTCTTAAAGCCAAACGAAAGGTTGCTCCATGTTTACAATAATGATGCTTTCAATTCTTGCGCTTTCCATCACTATACTTTGTTTTTGCTTCTCCAAGGCTTTCAGATACATAAAAATGCTAGAAGAAGAAAATTCATTTCTAAAACGAAGAATCGACCGCCAGCGCTCAAAAATTCAAAAGAAAAACAAGGACTATATCAAGATGCAGGAGTCTGTAATCGAGGGAATGGCGACGCTAATCGAATACAGAGACCTGAACACTGGAAATCATATTCAGAACACAAAATTTTATGCCCAGCTTATCACAGACTATCTTTATGACAACAATCTCCATAAAGATGAAGTCACAGCCGAATTCAAATGCATGATCGGAAATGCTGCGGCAATGCACGACATCGGAAAAATTTCCATAACAGACAGAATTTTGAACAAGCCATCGTCTCTTGACGAAACCGAATATGAGACAATGAAGACTCACACAGTCATCGGAGCAGCGCTTTTAAGGCAAATTTTCGGAAAAAGCCTTAGCAAAGATGTTCTGCGGCTTTTTATTGACGTTATCCAGTATCATCATGAAAAATGGGACGGCTCAGGCTACCCGCTTGGGCTTAAAGGAGACGAAATTCCATTAAGCGCGCGGATCACAGCAGTCGCGGATGTTTTTGACGCTCTTGTTTCACCGCGTGTTTATAAGAAAAAAATTCCGGTAGACGAAGTATTCAAGACAATAGAAGACAGCAAAGGAACCCATTTTGATCCAGAGCTCACGGAAATTTTTCTGAATTTAAAGCCTCAAATTCTCAACTACTTAAATTCAAAAATACAAAGCCAGAACAATCTTCTGTAAAAAAATCAGCAAGCATTGCAAAAAAAACGCAAACCAAACCGCTGACAAAAAACGGCAAGGCTATAAACAAAACCGCTGCATAAAACCAATTTTCCGTAAAGTCTCTTTTTTATCCGGATTTTTTCTTTATCAGATTTTTTATGATTCACAGCTTTTTTCGGCAAATTCTCCTGCATATGCGGCGACAACCACAGATTAAAGATTATGTTTTCTCATGTGTAAACCGTGCGCTGCTCAATATGAAGTATTGAAAACTTTTTTTCTCTTTTGTATACTACTAAAATCTTTTCTGGGACTCCGGATTGAAGGAGGTGAAATTATATGGCAACAATCGTAGTTGATGACAGCGAGAACCTTGAGAAAGCAATCAAACGCTTCAAAAGGATGGTTGAAAAAGAAGGAATTATCCGCGAATACAAAAGACGCGAATTCTTCGTAAAGCCTTCTGCAGAACTCCACCAGAAGAAAACAACGCTCGAGCGTAAGCTTTTGAACAAAAGACGCAAGTCAGAGCGCAAAGATTACTAGTTTTTTGCTAGAAATAAAAAAGGCTGCTAAAAAAAGCAGCCTTTTTCTTTTTAAAGTCCTGTCGCTTCGTCGATTCCCATCATTATATTCATGCACTGAACGGCGGCTCCGCTAGCACCTTTTCCAAGATTATCAAAACGGCTTGTCAAAATAAGGCGCTCATCATTTCCGCATACGAAAATCTGCATATTGTTTGTTCCAGCAAGAGTATTCGCTGGAATAAAGTTTTCAGTCAAAGTTCCCTCGCCCATAAAATCTGCGCATTTCACGAACTTGCTTGAGTTGTACTGCTCCTTAAAGATTTCAGCAAGCTCTTTCCCGTTTAGCTTCTTTTTCATCAGCCTTGCGTGAAGTCCGACCGTAACAGTCATTCCCTCAAAATAATCGCACACATACGGATCAAAAATAGGCTTGTATTCAAGTCCGCTTATTTTCATCATCTCAGGAAGATGCTTGTGCTCCTGCGTAAGAGCGTAAAGTCTCGGAGAAGAAAGTTCTGGATTGCGGTTCGGATCCTCGTACTGGGCAATCGCCTTTTTCCCAGCTCCAGAATATCCGGAAACTGCATGGCAGACAACTGGATAATCTGGCGCAATAATTCCGTTTTTCACAAGCGGATAAACAAGCGAGATAAATCCTGAAGCATAGCAGCCCGGAACTGCAACACGGCTTGACTTCTCAATTTTCGCGCGGTGCTCCACAGAAAGCTCCGGAAAGCCATAAGCCCATTCAGGATTGACTCTGTGAGCTGTTGAAGCATCGAGAATCCGCGTGTTTGGATTTGTGCAGAGCTTTACGGCTTCAACTGAGGCTGCGTCAGGCAGGCATAAGAAAGTGAAATCAGACGCATTAATCATTTTCGCTCTTTCAGCCGGATCTTTACGTTTTTCCTCGTCAATCAGAAGAATCTCGATATCACTGCGCTTTTCGAAACGCTCGTATATTTTCAGTCCAGTTGTCCCCTCTTTTCCGTCAATAAAAACTTTGAAAGCCATTAAATTCCTCCCTATAAAGCGCCCGTTAGAACAGGACCGCAAAGGCAAATCTGACGCCGCATAAAATGAAATTCATTTCCTTATCATGGCATCTGATATTTTATAATAGAATTTTTCCAGATTTATGAGTATCTTTATTCAAGAAATATTTAGAATTTAGAATGCAAAAAAAATCGAAAGCCAGCGCGTTTTTTTTTATGATAAGCACGCGCTGAATTTTTTCTGCTTAATAAGGCTTACCGCCGTATCAAAAAAAACATCTAAAAACAAAGTGGAGATTTTTATGGAAATTACTGTCACAACACAAAACTTTGAAGATGAAGTCTTAAAATCAGACAAGCCTGTTCTTGTTTACTTTTGAGCTTCGTGGTGCGGCCCGCGCAAAATGCTTTCTCCGGTTATAAACGAGATTGCAAAAGCAAAAATCAGCGGCAATAAAAGTAGGCAAAGTGAATGTTGGCAGCGAGGGAGAACCGGCTCAAAAATTCGGAATCATGAGCATTCCTACCCAAATTTTGTTCAAAAACGGAAAAGCAGAAAAAACATCCGTCGGATTTATCCCAAAAGAACAAATTCTGTCAAACTTCGGACTTTTATTCAAAATTTAAGGCTTGGTCATTGAGCAAAAAGAAATGACTCTTCACATTTAAGGCGGTTTCTAAAAGCTCGGCCGCCGCTTATAGAAAATGAATATTCTCTCGATTTCAGGCATTTCAAAAATGGGGCGGGAAAAACCGCTTTTTCAGGATGTTACATTCGGTCTTAATGAAGGCGACAAGGCTGCAATAATCGGCCGTAACGGAACAGGAAAATCAACTCTTCTGAACGTTATTGCAGGAGTTCTTCAGGCTGATAGCGGACAAATTGTCATTAACAAGAGCGCTGGAGTAAGCTATCTAAGCCAAAATCCCGAATTCGATGCGAACAATACAATCCGCGAGCATATTTTTAAGTCTCAAAGCCCAAAACTCAAAATCATCACTGAATATGAAGAAATCTGCGAAAAAATGGAAAAAGATCTTTCCAGTTCCCTGCAGACAAAATTTGACGAGCTTACCCAAAAAATGGAAAACGGAAATCTATGGAACTATGAAGCTCAAATCCGTTCGATACTCGGAGTGCTTGGAATTCATAATCTAAACCGCAAGATAGCAGAGCTGAGCGGCGGAATGCTAAAAAAAGTCGCACTTGCCCAGGTTCTCGTAGAAGACACAAAACTTCTTCTGCTTGACGAGCCGACAAACCATCTAGACATTGAGACTATTTACTGGCTTCAAAATTATCTCGCTGAAACAAAGCGTTCTGTTTTGATGGTCACCCACGACAGATATTTTCTCGATGCGGTCTGCAACAATATTTACGAGCTGGCGCGCGGAAAACTCAGGCTTTACGAAGGAAACTACTCAGACTATCTTGAAAAAAAAGAAATTGAGGCAGAAATCGAGGCAAACACAGAAAGAAGAATAGAGTCTGTTCTAAGATTCGAGCGAGACTGGCTTCAGCGCGGTCCTTGCGCACGGGGAACAAAAGCAAAGGCGAGAATTCAGCGCGATATGCAGCTTATAAACCGCGAGAAATTCACAAAAGACAAGGGATTTCAGTTTGAAGTTGCCGGAAGAAGACTCGGCGGAAAAATTCTCGAGCTTCATTCAATTTGCAAGGATTTCAAAAAGACAAATGACACATCGCCTGTACTAAAAGATTTCAGCTATACATTTTCAAAAGGCGAAAAAATTGGAATTTTCGGCGGCAACGGCACCGGAAAGTCAACGCTTCTGAACATAATCACAGGAGTTATCCAGCCAGATTCAGGCACAGTCATAAAAGGCGAGAATACACATTTCGGATATTACCAACAAAATCCTCAGTTTAAAAATCTGAGCATGACAGTCCTTGAGTATATCGAAGAAGCCGCTGATGTGGTCAAAATGAACGATGGAAAAACATTGAGCGCTTCTCTTTTTCTTAAAGAATTTGGATTTGAGGGAAAAATCCAGCATTCAATGCTAAGCACTTTAAGCGGCGGCGAGCGGAAACGGATTTTTCTTGTGCGCCTGTTAATTTCAAACCCGAATTTTCTAGTTCTTGACGAGCCGACAAACGATTTTGACATTTTCACAATGAATATTCTTGAGCAGTTTCTTCTGAATTACCAGGGCTGCCTTCTGATTGTGAGCCACGACCGTTATTTTATGGATAAAGTAGCGGATACTCTTTTCATAATGGAAGATGACGGAAATATTTCAGGCTTTGTAGGAAAATGTTCTGAATACATAAACTTCAAAGAAGAAAAATCTAAAGAAGAGCAGACTCACAAGAAAGAGGCTGCTTCATCAAACATGGATTCAGCCACACGCAATACTGACAATGCGCATAAAACTCCGTCAGAACAAAAATCAGGCCAAGCGCCTGTAAAAAAAAGAAAACGCACATTCAAAGAACAAAAAGAATTCGAGCAGCTTGAAGAAAAAATCATGGAGCTTGAAGAAAGAAAATCCGAGCTTGTATCGACTATGGCTTCAAGTGACTATTCAACAGCACAGAAAGCAGGAGAAGAATACAAAAAAAACGAGGAGCTTCTCGCAAAATCGTATGAACGCTGGGAAACGCTTGCAGATTTTGAGGGATAAACTCTTCCAGCTAGGTCAAACAGATATGCTAGAATTTTAATAGGAAATGATTACGCTTTAATTTTCTGACAAGACAATTTTCTGTTTATCTTATTCAAAAGCACATAGACATGCCGAAAAAACAGTTTTAAGGCGTTAGAATTTTCTTTAATTTTACAATATCACATGTTAGAATTACCAACATAATGGACTTGATTCATACATCAGCAGGAAGACCTCTTGAAACTGGAACAATGGTCACATCTAAGGGAGTTTATTTTAGCGTCTACAGCAGAAATGCAACAGCCATCTTTCTTGAGCTTTTCAGCACACCAGACGCAGAAAAGCCATCGTATACAATCGAATTAACAGCTGAAAAAAACAGAACCGGAGATGTGTGGCATGTGTTTGTTGAAGGGTTAAAACCAGGCGCGCTCTACCTTTACCGAGCAAACGGTCCAAATGACATTTCAAAAGGATTCCGTTTCAATAAAAACCAGTATCTTTTTGACCCGTTCGCAAAAGCATTCACAGACGGTTCTGTATTCAGATATTTAAAGCCCGGGCGGCAATGGGATTTGTCAAAATCACCAAAATGCGTAGTCGTTGACGATGACGACTACGACTGGGGAGATGATCATCCACTTAAAATTCCGCTTGAGCGCTCCATAATTTACGAAATGCATGTAAAAGGATTCACAGCCTCGCCTACCTCAAACGTCTGTGAACCTGGAACCTACAAAGGAGTAATCGAAAAGATTCCTTATCTTCAGTCGCTTGGAATCAGCGCAGTAGAGCTGCTTCCAATTATGGAATTTGACGAGTACGAAAACATGAATATAAATCCGCGCACTGGTTCCCCGCTAAAAAATTACTGGGGATACAGCACGATCGGATTTTTCGCGCCAAAAGCAAAATACTCTAGCGACAAGACACCTGGCGGCGCCGTTCGGGAATTCAAGGACATGATAAAAGCATTTCACAATGCAGGAATCGAAGTGATTCTCGATGTTGTTTTCAACCATACGGCGGAAGGAAATGAAAAAGGCGTCACCCTTAATTTCCGAGGCTTCGACAACTCAATCTTCTACCATCTAACAAACGGCGACAAGCAATATTATCAGAACTACACAGGATGCGGAAATTCGATAAACGCGAATCATCCTGTCGTGCAGAATTTTATTTTGAACTGCCTCCGATATTGGGTCATAAAAATGCATGTCGACGGTTTTCGCTTTGATCTGGCAACGGAGCTTACAAGAGACGAAAACGGCTTTGTTTCAACTTCAACTCCGCTAACACGGAGAATTGCAGAGGATCCTGTTCTTTCGAACACAAAAATCATTGCCGAACCGTGGGACGCAGACGGAGGCTATCAGATCGGAAATTTCCCGGGCGGAAGATGGTGCGAGTGGAACGACCATTACAGAGACGGGATCAGAAAATTTATCCGCGGAGACGAGCATACTTCCACTGAAGCGGCGACAAGAATCTCTGGCTCAAGCGACCTTTACTCGCTAAGCGGGCGCGGCCCGATTCATTCAATAAACTATATTGACGCGCACGACGGATTCACAATGAACGATCTTGTAACATACAATTTCAAGCACAATGATGACAACGGAGAGGAAAACAGAGACGGAAGCGACAACAATCTAAGCTACAACTACGGCTGCGAAGGTCCTGTTATCAATCCTAAAATTGAATGCAAACGAATCCGGCAAATCAAAAATTTCTTTACGGCGCTTCTTGTCTCTCAAGGAGTTCCGATGTTTGCAGCAGGAGACGAATCAAGAAGAACTCAAAACGGAAACAATAACGCATACTGCCAAGACAATGAAGAAAGCTGGCTCAACTGGGATAATGTCAAAAACAACGCGACGCTTTATGAATTCGTACAGACACTAATCACAATGAGAACAAAGCATCCGGTCTTTCACAGAAGAAATTTCTTCGGCGGAAATTCCACAAGCCAATTCAACAACCCGCCAGACATAAGCTGGTTTGACTCTAACGCAATGGTTCCAAACTGGGAAAAGCTGAGCCGTTTTCTGGCGTTCAGACTCGGAGGCCGGGCAACAGGCCTAAAAGAGGAAGACAATGATTTTTACATTGCGATGAATATGGATATTCATGACATGACGCTTACAATCCCTGGAGCTTCGACTGGAAACAAATGGTTCCGGCTCGTTGACACTTCAATCGAAAACAGGAAAGCGGCTCTTCTTTCAAGCCAGGCGGAAGAGCTTCAAAATCAAAAGCATTATGTTATTCTGGCAAATTCAATTCTGGTTCTAATATCAAAACCGATAGAAAAACAGGAAAACCTTCAGGAGGAGAAAATATGAAGTTTGACGCAGAGAAATTCCGAGAAAATCTTGCAGCTAGGCTGAGACGCCAATACGGAAAAGACATATCTCAGGCAAACAGCCATGATTTGTTTGACGCAGTTTCAGCGTCCGTGCAGGAGATAATCTTGCCAGCATGGATGGCAACCCGCAACGAATACGAAAAAAAAACGACAAAAAAGGTCTATTATCTTTCTGCTGAATTTCTGATGGGAAGAGCTTTAAGCAATAATCTTATCAATCTTGGAATAAAGGAAGAAGTCAAAAAAGTTCTCGGCGATATGAACATTAATTATGATCAGATCGAAGATGAAGAGCCTGACGCAGGACTTGGAAACGGAGGGCTCGGGCGTCTTGCGGCCTGTTTTCTTGACTCGCTTGCAACTTTAGACTATCCGGGACACGGATACGGAATCCGCTATGAGTACGGAATGTTCGAGCAAAAAATCCAGAACGGCTATCAAGTTGAATATCCTGACAACTGGCTAAAACATCGCGACCCGTGGGAAGTAAAACGAAGCGACCTTTCTGTAACCGTAAAATTCGGCGGAGAAATCAAGTATGGAAAGACTCCTGACGGACAAGACCGGTTCTATCTTGAAAACGCGGAAGAAGTAACCGCAACACCTTATGATATGCCGATTGTCGGATTCGACACGAACACAGTGAATACGCTTCGTCTCTGGCAGGCTTCTTCTCCAAACGGATTTGACCTGCAGCTTTTCAATGACATGAGATACAATGAAGCTGTCTACAGGCAAAACAACGCAGAAAATATCACCAGAGTTCTTTATCCGAACGATAACGGTCCGCAGGGAAAAACACTCAGGCTGAAACAACAATATTTCTTCTGCTCAGCATCTCTTCAAGATTTGGTTCATCATTTCGTTGCCGATCACGGAACCGATTTCTCAAAATTTCCTGATTATCATGTAATTCAGCTGAACGATACTCACCCAGTTGTCGCTATTCCTGAACTGATGCGAATTCTCATGGACGAATATGGAATGGGCTGGAATGACTCTTGGTCAATTGTCCAGAAAACATTCGCCTACACAAACCATACAATTCTTGCGGAGGCGCTTGAAAAATGGGATGTCTCAATATTCCAGGAGCTTCTGCCGCGAATTTATCAGATTGTAGAAGAAATCAACCGCCGCTTCCTGATTGAGCTGCGCGCAAAATATCCGAATGATTACGCTAAGCAAACAAGAATGAGCATTATCCACGACGGAAAAGTCTATATGGCATGGCTTGCAATTCATTCCGGCTTCAGTGTAAACGGAGTAGCGGTGCTTCACACTGAACTTTTAAAAAATGTGGAGCTTCGGGACTGGCACGAGCTTTATCCTGAGAAATTCAACAACAAGACAAATGGAATTACTCAGCGCCGGTGGCTCTTAGATTCCAACCCTGAACTTGCCGAATTCATCACAAAAAGAATCGGCCATGGCTGGGAAAAAGATTTGACAAAACTCAAGGACCTTGAAAAATACATTGACGATGAAAAATCGCTAGACGAGCTTATTTCAATAAAGGCGCACAACAAAGATGCTCTTGTGGAATATCTCAAGCACAAGCAAAATGAGTTCTTAGATCCTGATTCGATTTTTGACGTTCAGGTAAAACGTCTCCACGAATACAAACGGCAGCTCTTGAATATTCTTCACATAATGTATCTCTACAACAGAATTATCGAGGATCCGAGTTACAATGCCCCGAACAGAACATTTATCTTCGGAGCAAAGTCAGCATCCGGCTACAGACGGGCAAAATCAATCATCAAGCTGATTAACACAGTCGCAGAAAGAGTTAACAACGACCGGCGAGTCGGAGGAAAGCTCCGTGTTGTATTCATCGAAAACTACAGGGTTTCAGTCGCAGAAAAAATCTTCCCGGCAGCCGACGTTTCTGAGCAAATTTCCACAGCAGGCAAAGAGGCGTCTGGAACCTCAAATATGAAATTCATGATAAACGGCGCGCTCACGCTAGGAACGCTCGACGGCGCAAATATTGAGATTTTCCAGGAAGCAGGAAAAGAAAACAACTTCGTGTTCGGTCTGACAACAGAGGATATCCAGAAAATGGAAAACGAACACTCTTATAACCCGCAGCAGTACCTTGAACGAAGCCCGGCTTTAGCAAAAGTTGTCGAACAGCTTATTGACGGCACTTACGACCCGAGCCATCAGCTATTCAAGGAGCTCCATGACTCTCTCGTCTACGGAGTTGAAGGCCAGCGTCCCGACGTCTACTATGTCCTAGCCGACTTTGATCTTTACCGCAAAGCTCAGGAAAAAGTTGCAGAAGCATATAAAGACAAGAAAAACTGGGCCAGAAAAACCTTAATCAACATCGCAAACAGCGGAAAATTCTCTTCTGACCGGACAATTGAAGAATATGTACGAGACATTTGGCATATAAAGAAAGTAACAGTTCCGGAAGAGGATGTGGAAAGAATCTGATAGTTCTGAAAGCCGCAATTCATTCTAAAAACGTTTGAGCGAATTGCGGCTTTTTTTGTCTTTCATCAGACATTAAGCATCCAGAGATTTCGTTTCAATTCATTTTAAAAAGAAAAAAGGGCTGCGGCCTTTATGAAAAATCAAAAATATTAAAATAAGCGGCAACCAACTTAACCGTTGTTGGCAAATCTTTTTTGTTTAGCATTGCCGCTTAACATGCAAAATGCTAGAAAAGTCTGCAAAAAAACAAGACTCACCCTAGCAAAAGAAGAAGCTTTAATCTTCCATTTTTTTATATGCCTCAAATTCGCGGATCATCTCAGGATCCCGATTCTTGTCTAAAAGCGAAACAGCTACTGTCAAAACAAGGCAAACTAAAAAACCTGGAATAATTTCGTACAAGTCAAAAAATCCTCCGTGCAGCTGGTGCCAGAGAACAACCACTATTCCGCCGCCGATAAGTCCCGCGATGGCTCCTTTAGCGGTCGTCTTCTTCCAGAAAAGCGCCAGAAGAATCAAAGGCCCAAAAGTTGCACCGAAACCAGCCCAGGCATACGAGACAAGACCGAAAATTGAACTGTCAGGATTAAGAGAAAGGAAAAACGCTACAAGAGAAATCAGGAAAATCACAAAGCGGCTCACATTCAAAACTTCCTTTTCGCTCGCATTCTTCTTGAAGATTCCCTTGTATAAATCCTGGCTTACAGCAGACGAGGCCGCCAACAGCTGAGAATCGGCAGTTGACATTGAAGCCGCAAGGATAGCGCAAAGAAAAAGCCCTGCGATAAACGACGGATACATTGACTGCATTGTCTCTGAAAAAACAGTTTCCGCATCCCCAAAATGCGAAACTCCGTCAATCAAAATATTTTCTCCGCCTGTTCCAAGAAGAATTCCATGGCGCAGCAAGAAAGACGTTCCAAGAGTTCCGATCAAAAAAGTTCCAACATAAGAAACTACCATCCATACGGTTCCGATTCTGCGGGCCTTCTTTATCTCGCCGTTTGAGCGGATCCCCATAAAGCGCACAATAATATGCGGCATTCCAAAATATCCAAGCCCCCACGCAAGAGCTGAAACAATGCTCATTGCGCTAAAAGAAGAATTTGCGGCAAAAGCGGCTTTCATTTTTTCACCAAACTCGCCTGCAACAGCACGCGCATCAAACGCCTGAACAGCGCTTATAGCTTCTGCCGGACCGCCCAGCGCAATCACAGCAATCGCCCCGGAAAGCACAAACGCGCAGAAAATCAGCGCTCCCTGAACAAAATCCGTGTTGCAAACCGCTGTATATCCGCCGGTAATCGTATAGCAAAGAATTACAACAAGTCCGATTGCCAAACCTGCATGATAAGGAAGAGCGAAAACAGAATTAAAAAGCTTCGCGCATGCGACAAATCCCGAAGCCGTATAAATCGTAAAAAAGAAAACAATAAAAATCACGCACAAGACAGAAAGAACATGGGTTTTATCCTTAAACCTGTTCTGAAAAAACTCAGGAATCGTAATCGAGTCCCCAAACGCAATCGAACATTTTCTCAAAGGCTTGGCGACAATCAGCCAGTTCAAGTAAGTGCCGATTACAAGCCCCATAGCCGTCCAGAAAGTTTCCTTTATTCCGCCAAGATAGCAAAGTCCAGGCAATCCCATCAAAAGCCAAGCAGAAGAATCCGAAGCTTCCGCAGAAATAGCCGTAACCCACGGACCGACGCTGCGTCCGCCCAAAAAGAAGTCCGACGCATTAGAGTTTTTGCTCGCGCTTCTAAGCCCGATATAAACCATAAAGCCAAGATAAAGCACAAAAGCAATAATTTTCGCAAATGTAGACGAATCCACTTTTTTACCTCCAATTTTTACCGGAGATTTTAAATTAAAACGGAACTCTCCACAATAAACTAACATATAAACATTCAGGAAAATAAATTTTTTGACATAAGGGGAGAAGTCTCTCCCCTAGCTCGCACTTCGTTGCTCACATACCCCACTCTGCGGGGCAGCTTTTTTTGCACTTCCGCCCCGCAACGCCCCAGCACACTCATGTCTTTATTGTTCTAATTTCAAAAAAAACAGGATAATTACGTTAAAAAACATTCTGGACAAAGTTTTTATATACGCGTTCTTAATTGAAATTCGTTTTTATCATCATTAAAATTAAATTTATCATTTGAAAAAGGAGTAACAAAATGAAAAAAATTATCGCCGCTCTTGCAGCAGCAACAATTTCTCTTTCTGCATTTGCTCTCGAATCAAACATTGCAAACAACGAAAAAGTTGAAAATGTTGCTGCAATCACAGAAATCGAGAATCCAAAAGGAAAGAAAATTTTCGTTGTCGGAGACTCAACTCTCAGCGCATTCGAAGATGCTTACTATATGCCGCGCTACGGCTACGGCACCCGTCTTCAGGATTATTTAAACGAAAAAAAAGTTGAAGTCATAAATCTCGCCATGTCAGGACGCTCGTCAAAGAGCTTCACAACAGAGGCAAACTACCAGACACTCAAAAACAACCTTAAAAAAGGCGATTTCCTTATCATCGGATTTGGCCATAACGACGAAAAAGCAGAGGAAGCGCGCTACACAAATCCAAACGGCTCAAAAGAAGAAGCCGGCTCTTTCAAAAATTCACTTTATGAAAACTATGTAAAGCTCGCGCTGGACAAAAAAGCGACACCGATTCTATGCACTCCGATTGTCCGCCGGGCTCCAGGAAAAGCATATGAAGGCTCATTTGTCCATGTGACAAGCGATGTTACAGGATTTCCAGGCGGAGACTATCCGAAAGCAATCCGCGAGCTTGGAGAAGAGACAAAAACACTCGTAATTGATCTTACAAAAATCACAAAGGAGCGCTACGAAAAACTCGGAGACGAGGAAACAGCAAAATTTCATGCCCAGCTGTCACACAAGCCGGCTTCTGTTGACAATACACATCTGAATTATTATGGAGCGGCTGTTATAGCATATGATGTTGTGCAGGCGACTGCAAAAGGAAACAAAAATTTCGCTAAGCTTGTAGAAAAGAAAGCCGCTGCTCCAACAGAAGACTTGATCGTTTTGAAAGCAAAAAATCCTGACTATGTAATTCCAAAATACTCAGAATTCAATCCGGCAGAAGATTCATCAGCAATCTTCACAACAACGGCTCCGTGGTATGGAACAGTATTTGGAGACTGTGGCGGACAGGAAAAAATCGCTGATCCGGACTGCTTCGAAATTGTTGAGGCTGGAAATAAAGTCACAATGCATTCAGGAGCAAAAAACGGAAGCAAATCGGTCGGAAAAATCGCTGGTGCTTCTGACGGAATCGCATTCTATTTCCAGAAAATTGACATCAGCAAAGATTTCACATTAACGGCAACCGCAAAAGTCTTGAACGTCGCAAAAAACAATCAGGTCGCATTCGGCCTTATGGTCCGCGACGATGTCTACATCGACAAATTCGACAACTCTGTCAATTCTGACTATATTGCAGTCGGCGGATTCAAATTCGCAGCTCCAGCAAATTCTAGCTACTCAAGAATCGACACCGCAATCACAGCAACAGAGTCATCATTTCCAATCGAAAACGGAACTGTCGTAGACCTTTCAATCACAAAGAAAGGCAATATCTACACTGTAAAGTGCGGCTCAAACGCAGAAGTTTCATATACAGCAAATCTGAGCAATGTTGACGCAAACAATGTTTACGCAGGACTTTATACAGCGCGGGCAGCTTACGTCGAGTTCTCAAACGTGAAATTGACAATGAACTAACCTTACACTGCCGTTCAGAATGAACTCAAAACAGCAGTATTTTCATCTTAAAACTGAAAATCCCGTGCCGGAAAATAAATCTTGGCGCGGGATTTTTTTGCATGCAAATATGATAAAACAGTCTTAATTGAAACGTGTTTTTATTTATGCTACTATTTAATGTATTTTTGCACAGAAACGCATTCTAGCGCGGAAAAAGTGCTAATCCATTTTGGGGGCTTTATGAAGGTCGTTGTTATTGGCGCTCAGTGGGGCGACGAAGGAAAAGGTAAAATCGTAGATTATCTTGCAGAAGATGCTAAGTATGTTGTGCGCTACGCAGGCGGACCGAATGCCGGACACACAATTGTTGTCGACGGAAAACAGTTTGCTCTTCATCAGGTTCCAAGCGGAATTCTTTACCCGAACAAATCAGTTTTTCTTGGGGCAGGAATGGTTATTGACCCGGAAGCTCTTTTTAACGAACTTAAAATGCTCAAAGACAATGGAATCGACTGGGAAGGACGCGTTTTTATTTCTGATCGCGCTCACATCATTCTTCCACGCTATCGCCAGATGGATAAAGACCGCGACGCTGCCCGCAAACGCCCGATCGGAACAACTGGGCGCGGAATCGGAATTGCATATTCAGAAAAAGCCCAGCGTGACGGAATCCGCCTTGCAGACCTCGACTGGAAACAGAAGATGGAAGAATTTGAAGGCGAAGACCTCGAATACATAAACAAATACAAAGATCAGCTAATTAAGATGCGTGTAGATCTTACAGAAAAAATGTACGAATACCGCAATGACAACATTCTATTCGAAGGCGCACAGGGCGCAATGCTCGATATTGATTCAGGAACATATCCTTACGTTTCTTCTGGTGCTTCTTGTGCAGCCGGAGCTGCAACTGGCTGCGGAATCGGACCTCACGATTTAGACAAAATCTTAGGCGTTTTCAAAGCTTACGAAACACGCGTCGGAAACGGTCCAATGCCAACAGAATTCAATGATTCTGACGAAGCAGAAAGCGAACTCTGCCGCAAGGTACGCGAAACCGGCCGTGAATACGGAGTTACAACAGGACGCGCACGCCGTTGCGGTTACCTCGATTTAGTTGCACTGCGCTATGCCTGCCGCGTAAATTCAATCGACAGCCTTGTTTTAACCCACCTCGACATCTACGACCCGATGGAACAGATTGAAGCCTGCGTCGCTTACGACATCAACGGAAAGATCATCACGGATTTTCCTGCTGGAGTTGAAGCAATGGAAAAGGCAAAGCCTGTACTTAAAAAGTTCAAAGGCTGGAAAACTTCTCTAAAGCAGGTTCGCGACTATGAATCGCTTCCAAAAGAAGCTCGTGAATATGTTGAATTCATCGAAGATTTCTGCAGTACTCCAGTTGGAATAATTTCGGTAGGTTACGAGCGCGACGAAACATTCATCCGCAATAATCCGTGGAAATAGAACAGAAACAAAAGGAAGCGGAGAAATAAAAAAACTCCGTTTCCATCTTCCAAACTTGAAAATTCACTTTTGCTAATTTTAACGGTAAAATAAGACTATGCGGCAAAATATCAGAACAAAGCTATCATTCCTGTTTTTCGCGGCTTTTTTCACAGTTTTCCAAGCAATGTCGCTTTATCGTCAAAACAAAATCGATTACCTCCAGCTTCAAGATTCGGGCAAATCTGCATTAAATCAAGGCGACAGCTTTCCTCCAGCGCAAGTCGCAAAATTTGAGAACAGCAGCGAAGCATCTTTTTCATCAAGCCCCAGGGCAGAAATTCTCTATGCAGAACTTTTACCCTTTTTCATAAAAATTCTTCCACAATCTAAATTTCATACAACGTCAAAATTTGACGAACAAGTTTTCCGCCTAACGCGCTACCTGCGCTCTGTAATCAAGAAACAAACGCTCCAATAATTTCTTCCGCTAAATTTATCTTCTCTAAAAAACTTCAGCTGTCTGAAATTGCGGCTGATACAGAAAGCACAGGCAAGGAGCATTTTTATGAATAAGAACAATTTGTGGATTTCACCAGATTCTGTAACAACAGAGCTCAAAGGAAAATCAAGCAAGGAAATAATAGAAGAGCTTGTCTTGCTCCTTGAAAAAAGCGGCAAGGTAGATGACAGGAATAAAGTTATTTCAGATATTCTAAAAAGAGAAGCGGCCGCAAGCACATTCATAAGAAAAGAAGTTTCAGTTCCGCATGCGACATCAAAAGGAGTCTCAGCACTTTGCGCCGCGGCAGGAATTTCAAGGCAAAAAGAAATTTATGTGGTGGCTGTCTGGCCGGACTGCACACCCCACAATTTGAAATGTATCGCTGCCCTGATAAATTTTCTTAACGAAGACGGAGAACTTCAGAAAATTCTTTCATCGAAAAATGATTCTGAACTATACACCATTTTTGAAAAAGGAATAATGAGAAGATTATAAAACCATTTTCTCAATAAAATCTGCCACGCCGTCCTCGTTGTTGTTTTTATCAGTAACGAAGCCGGCAAGCTTTTTTATCTGCTCATTTCCATTTTTCATAGCGACTCCATACCCGCATTTCGTTATCATGCTTTCGTCGTTCATGCTGTCGCCAAATGCCATTGTTGTGCCGGAATCTATTCCGACATATCTTGAAAGCCATAAAATAGCCTCTCCTTTTCCGCAATGGGGAGGAAGAATTTCAAGAAAATACGGCTTGCTTGTAAAAATAACAGCCTTATCGCCAAGCTCCGCTTTCAGTTTTTTCTGAAGATCTAGAAGTTTTTCAGGCTCGCCAGGAACCAGCATTTTATAGAAATCATTATTCAGAAGCTCATCATAGTTTTCAGCGTCTTTCCCTTTTAGACCGCACATTATAATATCCCGCATAGTCCAGTCTGTCTTCTTGCTATAAAAAACGGCATCTCCAGAATAAACCTCAGTCTCAAATCCCATTTTTTTCGCTTCAGAATGAACATAATGAAGAATTTCAGGCTGAACAGTTTTTTTGTATATCTGAAGCCTGTTATGCATATCGAAAATCGAGCAGCCGTTTATTGAAACTACATACCTGCCAGCTTCAAGAGCGGCGATATTCAGCCTGCTGACAAAAGGCCTTATTCCGGCTTCCGCCCGCCCGGAACATAAAACAACATATATTCCGCGCTGAGCACATCGCCTCAAAACTTCAACATTTCTGTCGCTTATTTTTCTCTCGTCATCCAAAAGAGTGTCGTCCAAATCAAATGCCATTAAATTTACTTTGAGTTTTTCCATAATTCTATTATATCATTTTTTATGCTAAAATCTTTTTCTGTGTGTAGCTTAGAACAAAAAACATCGCAAGGCGAAAATAGAACAAAAATAATAACTTTCTTTTCGGCGCTCTGCCTTTTTCTTTCTGCAGTTGAATACGCCATTCCAAAACCGCTTCCGTTCCTTCGGCTCGGGCTTACAAATCTTCCAATAATTCTTTCGCTTTCCATCCTTACAAAAAGTGAAATTGCTCTAGTTGTTTTTTTTAAGATTATTGCCCAGGGAATAATTTCAGGAACAATTTTTTCATATGTATTTATTTTTTCAGCCGCGGGATCTTTTTCATCTGCGCTTGTCATGGTTCTTGCCTATTCAGTTTTCAAATCAAAAATCAGCTCTGTCGGAATCTGCATTGCAGGAGCGCTGGCAAACAACTGCGCACAGCTTTTAATCGCAAGATTTTTCCTCTTTGGAAGGAATGCAAAATATATTGCGCCGATTCTTCTTATGACAGGCTTTATAACAGGCGCTGTGCTTGGAATTTTCACTGAACTTTTCAGGCGAAAAAGCAAATGGCTAAAGATGATTGAAAAAACAGCAAAATCTGCAAAAGGCGGGCATTTATGACTTCTATTATCATTCTTTGGGGATTTGTAATTCTGTTTTTCATACTTGCGTCTTGTAAAAGGAAGAAAATAAAAATTCTTCCTTCCATTTTTGTTACATTAACAATTGTTTTTTTTGCAGTTTTATCTCAACACGGAAAAGTCTTATTAACGTTCGGTAGTTTTAGAGTTACTTATGATTCTCTGTTATTAGGTTTGCGACGAAGCGGAATCCTAGTCGGAATGGTTTTTCTGTCGCAAATTATAATAAGCCCTAAACTAAAGCTTCCGGGAAAAGCTGGAAATTTTTTAAAACTAGTTTTTTTATGGTTAGAAAAACTAACAAACGTTAGGTTAAATTTTAAGCCAAGACATATAGTCGAAACAATAGATGAAAGACTCTGTGAAATTTGGCTCCAGGAAGAAAAAACGAATGAAAACTGAAATTGAATCCCTGCCAATCGCTCCGTTTTTAACTAAAATCTGCGAAAATCTGAAAAATTCTCCCTCTCGAGCATTAATCCTTTCTGCGGAAACAGGAGCTGGAAAATCAACTGCGGTTCCAGTTGCTCTCCTTGAAAATTTCAAAGGGAAAATTCTTATGACTGAACCACGCCGTCTTGCCGCAACAGCAATCGCAGACAGAGTCTCAAGCCTTATCAACGAGCCGACAGGAAAAACGGCTGGCTACAGGCTTCATCTTGAATCGAAAACAACAAAAGAAACAAGGCTCGAAATCATAACAGAGGCAATTCTTGTCAGAATGTTGCAGTCAGATCCTCTGCTAGAACAAATCAATGTGGTTGTTCTAGATGAATTTCATGAACGCTCCGTTTATTCTGATCTTGCGCTCGCTTTTCTAAAAGAAACAATGCAGCTTCGTGATGACCTTTTTATAGTTGTAATGAGCGCGACAATAGACTGCCTAACAGTAGCGAAATATTTGGGAGCCGATTCCGAGCCTGCAACCATAATGAAAATACCAGGAAGACTTTTTCCAGTTAAAATCGAGTATAATGACAGGGAATCTGTTTTAGAAGCGATAAAATCAGTCATTAAGGAACTTCCTTCAACTAACGAAGATTTGTTTATAAGAAAAACAAATCCATCGCAATCGGTTCTTGTATTCTTGCCAGGAATTTATGAAATAAGAAAACTAAAGTCGGCACTTGAAAAAGAAAAACTGCCAGCTGAAATTCTCGCTCTTCACAGTTCGGTTTCCCTGGATGAGCAAAAAAAAGCTCTTTCACCGTCAAAGACTTCGGGAATAAGGATAATTCTTTCCTCTGCAATAGCTGAAACTTCACTGACAGTTCCTGATGTTTCGGTTGTAATAGACGCAGGCTTTTCGCGGATAAATAAAATCGATCTGAACACAGGCATGGAAACACTTGTGACTGAAAAAGAATCAGTTTTCAGCGCAGATCAAAGAGCTGGACGAGCAGGACGCGTAAAAGAAGGAAAATGTATCCGCCTGTGGAACAAAAACGAGGCGAGAATTCTGCAACCCCCTCCTGAAATTTTGCGATCTGACTTAACACGGCTTGTTCTTGAATGTGCGGCATGGGGCGTTACAGAAAAAAAGAAACTCACATGGCTTACAGCCCCTCTAGATTCAGCATGGGAAAATGCGAAATTTCTGCTTCAAAATCTTGACTGCCTAGATCAAAAAAACGCTCAGATAACAGCGAAGGGAAAAGCAGCCCTTTCACTTGGTCTCAATCCGCGTTTTGCCTGTGTTGCCTTAAGCGCAGGAATAAAAAATATATCGTCAGTGACTCAGTTTTTGGAATTTAAAGACGCAAGCGAAAGCCGCAGAAAACAATTCGAGCAAGATTTGTCAAAAAGACTTTTAACCGCATACGAAAAATTAAAAACAACCGAAGCGGAATTCTCATCCGGAAATCCAATGCTCGCAGGATTTCCGGACAGGCTCGCAAAATTTGAAGCTGAAGAAAAAGAGTTAGCTGTATACCAGTTTCCTTCAGGCCGGAAAGCTATTCTAAAGCGTGAAGACCTTCTGGAAAGAAAACTTTCGGCATTTCCAGCCTGGATAATCGGGGTTGACACATCGGCGGCTTATGCAGAGAACATTGCCATAGGAAAAATCCGCGCATTTGAGACAATCGAAAAAAATGACCTGGAAACTTTCCTTGAGAAACATTCAAATGTCATCACGAAAAATGAAATTAATCTTTCAGAACACAGTCTAGCTGCAAAAAAAAATATTTCTGTTTATTTTGGCAAAATAATTCTGGCAGAAAAGAATGTATCGCAAGAATATAATGAATCCGCAGTGGCAATATGTGATTTTATAAGAAGAAACAGAATTTTTGACTTGCCATTTGATAGCCAATATACAAGCGCATTGCTTGATGAAAAGACAAAAAAATTTCTTATTCGGGTTGAATTTTTTATAACGCACTCAACAAATGACAAAGTTTCAAACACAAAAAATGAAAAATCTCTTGCCTATAAATACTTGAATTTAAGCAAACTAACGAACGATTGGCTTTTACCTTTTATCAATTTTTCAAAAATTAATTCAGAAGAAATTTATAATGCCCTTTATTGGTTTTTAGACGGAGCCGCAATAGATGAAAGAGTTCCCTCTGAAATTATTTTACCTAACGGTCGTAAGGTAAAAATTCTATATTCAAGAGTAAGCACTCCTGATAATTCCGATTTAGGCAAGTCTTTAATTCAGCCATCAATTGAAATTATTATCCAACGTATTTTCGGTTGCTTTGAAACTCCCCAAATTTTAGGAGAGCCGATACTTTTAAAACTTCTCTCGCCCGCTTCACGTCCGCTTCAAATAACAAATGACTTAAACAATTTCTGGAAAAACACATGGCCGGAAATCTGCAAGGAGATGAAAGGCAGATACCCAAAGCACAACTGGGATTACAGGCTAACAGAAGACGGAAAAAAAGAATAAAAAAACGACCGTTAGTCTTTTTACAGCAAATATAACTGAGTGTCTTTAAAACTTTCCTGTTTTGCAGTTTTTACTAAATCGCCGGGCAAAGATTCTACAATTAAAAACGAGGAATTTGGATTGTGCTTGGCATAATTTTTCTGGACTGTTTTTTCGTCGTAATTTGCGTAGCAGTATTTGCAAAGATGCGGACACGAGTTGTAATGTGCAATGTCGCGCATTGGAAGGCAGGCACAATGCTTTCTTAGATTCTGCGCACTGTATTTTAACAAACGTTTGTTAGTTATATTTTCTATAAGTTCTTTAGAAACACATTCTCGCTTTCTATTCCGTACAGAGAAAGGTCTAATTTTTCTGCGCAGGATTCAATTTTTATGCCGAAACTTAAGGCAATTCTCGAAAAACTTCCGGCAATAAATTTCTGGTCGGCTTCGCCTACTTCTTTTAATTCGGGAAAATTCATTGAAGAATACGCGCCTTGGAGCAACTCATCTCAACCACCGGGTTTAGCACTTTTAGACATTTCCATGATATTTTTTACCTATAGCCGCATTTTTCGCATTGAACCATTGGCTTTTCTGTTGGTTCACGGTAAAAAATTCCTGACCATTTGCAGATGCTCTGCAGGATTGGAACAACGGAATTTCCTTTTCCGGTAAGCGAGTATTCACCCCCCGGAGGAATTTTGTCGTAGGATTTTCTGCATGCAAGCTGGTTTGTAATTAAGCCTTTTAAGGTTGAATCAAGAACGGCGTCTGTAATGTTGCCTATTTTCTGCCTGAGCTCGCTGTAGCGCAGAGTCTTTTTTGCGGATAACACGCAGATAATTCTTGAATTCCATTTTCCGCCAAAAAGTTCAAGTCCATATTCTAAAGGACAGCGGATGTCTTTTTCTAATTTTTTCTGATACCAGCGCACAAGTTTGCAGGACAACGTTTATTGCGTTTTTAACAAGATGAATGCTGTTTTTTTTGTCTTGAGAATTCCTCTTTGGTCTTGCACAATTTCCTAAATCTTTTCCCGGCAGACTTTTTCAATTTCCTGCGAAACGCGTTCTATCAGTTCAGTTTCGAGCGACTTTTTATATTTGCTTTTGAATGACTCTGCAATGTTTTCCGGGCAGGAAGTTTTAGAAAACAAAAGTTCTGGCTCAATTTTTAAAATCTTTGAAATTTCATCGATAACCTGCGGAGGAGGAAAAGACGTGCCGCCTTCAATGCTGTTTATATAGTTGAATCCCTTGTTCAGCATAACCGACAAATCTTTTTGAGAAAATTCTGCCTGCTTTCTATAAAACTTTAGATTTTCAATGAATGTTTCCTGCAACCCCATAGGGAATTTATAGAACTTTTTTTCAATCAAAAAACACGCTTTTAACGAATCAAATTTGAATTTCTAATATAAATTCCATAAAATAATGTATTAACTAACGCTAAAACAATGTAAAAGAACAAAAACAGCCTTTTAATTCATTAAAACAGTGTTTTTAACAGACATTTTTTTTCAGGAGAGATTTCATGCAGAACAAAATTAGTCTATCCACGGTAAAACAAGAACGTTCTTCAAACTTTGAGCTTTTAAGAATTTTTTCAATGCTTATGATTGTCGCAAGCCACGCGGCCCAGCACGCAGGAAAAGGCAGTTTTTCTTTAATGGCGGCCGCGCCGGGAATAAATTTGCTGAGCGTAATTCTCCTTGGAACCTACGGACAGTTAGGAGTTCTTCTTTTTATAATTATTTCAAGCTGGTTTTTGTGCGGCAAACAGGGAATCCGCATTCAAAAGGCCGTTAACCTTTATCTGCAGGCAATGCTTTGCTCCGTGGCGATTTTCTTTTTTATAAAGATTTTTAATTTTGAGCCGCTGGGTGCAAAACAGTTTATAAAAGCGCTTTTAACGCCGGCTTATTCAGGCTACTGGTTTATAAAAACCTATCTGTTCTTTTATATTCTGGTGCCGTTTTTGCAGAATTATTTGCAAAAGACCGAAGAAAAAGAACTAAAAAAACTTTTTATTGTCCTTACAATTTTGATTCCAGTTTTAAGATTTTTCTTTATATCAGATAATTTTGGCAATGTAGAAGATTTTGTCTACGTTTTTATTGCTGTGTTTTATCTAAAAAAACATCCGGATAATTTTATCGAAAAACACGCGCGAGCGCTTACTGCGGTTCTGCTTGTTTTAATGTGGTCTTCTTTATTTTTGATAAATTTTATCTGCTATAAATTCAATCTGGAAAGTAAAAAACTTGTATTAATGATGCACATTTTTAAAACGAGAAATATTTTTCTGATGATTCTTGCAATGTCGATTTTTTATATTTTTAAAAATCATGTAAAAATTGGACACTCAAAAATTATAAACGCAGTTGCAGGAACAACGCTCGGTGTTTACATTTTCCACGAAAATCCGCTTTTGTACTCATATGGAGAAAACGGCGTGCGCGAAACAGCCCTTTTATTTGAAGGCTGGCTAAAACTTGGCGGGCATTTTGAAACCGACAGATTTTTTGCTTTGTATTTTATCGGCTGCGTACTTTTAGTTTTTGCAGTTTGCAGCCTATTGGATTTTGCAAGAAAGGGAATTTGCAGAGTTTTTAAGAAATAAAAGCGGAATTGCGGGCATGCGACATCCTGCCGCGACAAGAAATGCAAAAATGCATTTCTTGCGGTTATGTTACATTTCTGCGCCATCCGTGGCGCAAATTATAGAAAAGCGGGAGCGACTGAGATGAGTGCGCATTAGGTGCAAATCAAGCAGTCACAAGAACATATATACCCAGTCTTAACTGGTGGTTTCGACAGGCTCAACCACCGTGTCAATCGACCGTAAATTTACCTATAATCGCATTTTTCGGTGGAGCAAGGGGAAGCCTTTCCCCAGCCGCTTGCTTATTAGCTGAGCATTGTTTTAAAATTCTTGAAACGAGCACAGCTATATTCTTTTAGCAGACTTGCTTATACGTCCCTGCTTACGCATTTACCGCAAATTCAGCCTGAAAAGCTTCGAGCCTCTCTCTGGAGACCACATTTTTTTTCTTTCATCAGGAAGCGTTGAAATATCATTTTGAACAAACCCCAGTTTCTCAAACCAGTCCGCAGTCTGTGTCGTCATAATGAAAACACTTTCAAGATTTATCGCCTTGCTTTTTTCTATTAAATACTGAATCATTTTTGGACCAATGCCGATATGCGAGCATGACTCATCGACAGCGACGGCGGCAATTTCAGCCTGTTTTCTGTCATATATATGAAGCGCGGCGCACGCTCTGATAGCCCCGTCAAGCTCATAGACAATGTAACTGTTGTATTCTAATTCAAGCTGCTTTTCTGTGCGCGGAAGGAGAATCTCTTTCTTGATAAAAGGTCGCATCACAGCAAGAACTCCAGAAATGTCTTCCCGCCGCATTGCCCTTATTTTTCCATAGTTTGAAGAATAAATCATTGTCCCTGAACCGAAATCGCTGAAAATTTCGCATGGAAGAACGCCTTCAATCGAGCCGCTAAGAATATGGACCCTAGTAACACCGTCAAGGACTGCTTTTTTTGAAAGCTCCAGCATTGAAAGAATTGCGCGTGTTTTTTCAGCATCCGAATTTTCCTTTATAAATTTATCGACCTCTTCAATGTTCATGGCCGGAATGTTTCCGTCTGAAGAAAGCCCCAGACCAGACGGAATTTTGAATGTTTTTTTTGAAATTTCCGCATTAGGCAGAAGAAAAAAAAGCTTGTCAGCATGAATATGAGTCGCAACTTGGGCCGCAAGCTGAGCCGACGAAATGTTGTATGGCTTTCCATTCAGGCTCCAGCCTATGCATGGAAAAATCGGAATAAATCCATTTTCAAGGACTGTGTTTATAGCCTCATCGTTAAGCTTGTCTATTTCTCCGGCCGTTCCATAGTCGGTTCCAGCAAGAACGCCTTTTCCCCTTGCCCTCACCCAGTTTCCAATGACGGCTGTAAGATTTTCGCCTGCCAGACTAGTCATCACGATGTTTGCCGCGTCAAAAGCGGCGTTTTTTATAAATGAGATTGTCTCTGGATTAGTGATTCTGATTCCGTTTTTGTAAGTCCATGAAATTTTATTTTGCATCAGAATGTTGTCGATTTTGATTCTTGCCCCTGGAACAATTATGACTTTTAGGCCAGCTTGATGTATCATCGCAATATCTCTGATATGGCTTACAAAAAGAGGCGAATCTATGATTTCGTTGTCAATATGAATTACAATCGACGCATTTTTAAACCGCTGTATGTAACGGATTACATCTCTGATTCTTTCTGCTTTTTCAATTATTACACTTTCTTCCATTTTTGCTCTTTTTGGCAATGCCTATTCCCGTTCTTTTTTGCTCTCTAAGTTTTTTCTTGAATATACACAACCGCAGTAATCTTGGCGCCAAAGACCATATTCTTTGCTCAGCTGAGTGCTTCTTAAAAATCCTCCGCGCTTTTTGAAATCTGCCGGCAAATATTTCGTGAACGCCTGACTTTCAAGAGTTTTTTCCGGCTCTTCTAATTCTTTTTGAAGATTTTCACCGATTATGTTTATTTTTTCAGCATCTTTATGCGGACTTATGCTTAGCGTTGTCGTAAACCAGTCAAAAAAATGGTTATTCGCGTATTCAAATGCCTTTTTCATTCTGAATTCATAGCATCGCCTGCATCTTTCGCCTCGTTCTGCCTCAAACTGAAGTTCAGGTTGCTCAAGCGTTTTTACTGCTGAAAAATATTCTTCCGGATTATAAACTTCCTCTACAAGCTTCACAGAATTTTTTAGAGCATCTGGAAACCTTGCCAGAAAATTTTTAAGCTCAGACAGCCGCCTGTAATATTCCTCTGACGGATGAATATTCGGATTGTAATAATAGATTGTGATTTCAAAATATCCTGAAAGATATTCAATTACATATGAGCTGCACGGTCCGCAGCAGGCATGCAGAAGAAGGCGCGGTTTTTTAAACGCAGTGTCATTCTGCATCTGGATTTGAATTTGTTGAATTGTAAGGTCAAGCTGCTTGTGATAAGGAATTATTTTCATTTTTTTCTCTTTATATTTTTCAAAAAAGAGGGCTGCCGATAAAACTTATCAGGCAGCCCGAAGTTCTTAAACAGATACTGAATGTCCTTTATTAGGACGAGGGTTTGATTTTTCAGTATCAAAACTTAATTAAAATGATAAAACAGGCTCCGGAGAATGCAATGGATATACAGCACTTATTTTCAGCCAATTTGCATTGACAACACAAGCACAACCAAAAAAAATCAGCACACTTCGCCGTTGACAGCTTTTAATGTTTTAATCTCTCTTCCGTCTGCAAGCGCTTTTTTGCCTGCAATAATCACTGTGCGGTCTGCAACTTTATATTCAACTTTCGCAAATTTCTCAATGTCGATTTTTGCCGATTTTTCCCCGCAGTAATCGCTGCCTTCAAGTGTTATTACTGTTCCAGGAGCTGCCCATGGAGCTTCAAGAAGCTCTACTTTTTCTTTTCCGTCTTCTGTGTAATCGCAGGCAAGCAACATTCCGCGGCTTTCTACGCCTTTCATTTTGCGTGGAGCAAGATTTGCGGCGATAATTACATGCTTTCCAAGTAATTCGTCTTCGCGCAAATACGGACGCAACCCAGACTGAATTATTCTCGGTGTACCAGAACCGTCGTCCATAGTTTCAATATAAAGCTTATCTCCCTGCGGATTTGTTTCAACTTTTTCGATTTTCGCAACCAAAAGCTGAATATGGCTGTCAAAATATGCAGCAGGATCTGTTTCTGCAGTTTTTTTGTTTCCCGCCTGCCTCATATTTTCATTTTTTTGCCCGGAAGTTTTTTCAGCAGGCATAAGCTCTTCAATATCAATTTCACCAGCTACACAAGGAACTGTAATTTGCCAGTTCTCAAGAACCTGCGGATGAATTTCTCCAAACAAGCCGACCTGCTTGCCATTTATAATGATAGCCGCCTGTCTTCCTGAAATAAAGCGAGGATCATTAGCTTCTTTTACTTCATATTTATGATTTAAATAATAGAGAATCGCAGAAACTTCAGATGCAAGAGTATTGAAATTCGCATTGTTGGCCGCTGTCATAAAGCCGAGCGACTGAATCGTCTTTGTTCCTGTATTCTGTGTTTCATCAAGAAAAGCGACTTTTCCGATCTCAAAAATTTTGTGAGGAAATATCGCATTCGCCGCAGCACTTTCTGCTCTTAAAAGAGATGAAATAATTGACGGGCGCACAAACTGATAGTTTTCGCTCATTGGATTCAAAATCTCAATTACCTTGTCAGCTTTTATGTTCATCTTTTCAATGTAGTCTCTTTTTGAACCAAGGTAGTTGAAAATCATTTCCTGATAGCCAAGACCAACCATTATTTCCTTTGCCTTACGGCTGAACACTGTAACGTCAGAAAGCTGTCCGACAGTAAAATCACTCGGACGGATCGGCTTAAAGCTGTCGAGTCCGACGCCAATCATTACGTCTTCAATTACGTCAACTTCGTGTAAAAAGTCATTTCTGTATGGAGGCGGATTCAAGGTAAATTCAACATCGTTCTTGTTAGCTTTTAAATATCTTGCAGTTTTTTCTGTTGCTTCAAAATCTTTAGCTTCAACATCGTTGTCCATGCGGGCAAGAGCATCGAGAACTTCTGCCTTTGTAAAGTCGCTTCCAAGTTTCTTGTTGATTGCTGCGAGCGTTGCCTTTGTTGAAGGCTGGAAATAGAACGGTGCAACGACTTCTTTTCCGAATGCTGTTTCATAAGGATGAACTACTTTTACCGGAAGGATTTCATAGCCGGCATCGAAGAAGTCACAGGCAACGATATTTGCAGAAAGCATGAGGTTTTCCATGTTGTCGCCAGTAAGTTCTACCATAAGACCTTTGTCGCCGACTTTTACTGCCCCGAGCGTTGCAGAATTGATTACCGGTGCCATCGACATTATTTCGCCCTTGTCGTCTGTCAAAACAGGGAACTTCTTAAAGTCTTTAATAATCCAGCCAAAGTCTTTTCCCTTCGGATGTTCCGTAAGAATCTGACGGCAGGTCATCGGCTGTTCGCACTGTAAAGGAACGAAAGATGTCGTATCCGGATCCACTGCCTTATAGTGAACCGGGAACTTTATCTCAGAAATTCTGTAAACGCCCATAGAAATTGAACGTCTTTTGCGTCCAAAGTTCCATGCAAGCTTCTCCTGTGTCTGAATGATGTCCTTTAGCATCGGGTCGTCAATCGGTTTGCCGGAAATTACAAAGCTGACCATATAAGGACGGATTTTTTCGAGTTCCGGGTCAACAGTTACGATTCTGTCTCCGCAGTCTTTTATGCTGCCTTTTCTGGACATAAACGAAGAATAGTCTGAACGTTTTGCGCCTTCGTGAATTCTCAGCTGACGGGTTACGCCACCTGTAGACCACAGGTCAGGACGGTTTGTGTCGTTCAATTCAATTTTGATAACTCTTTCATCTTCTCTCTGTGACATATCCGGCTTTTCATCAAGCTCAGCCTTACCAAAAGTAAGTTTTTTCTCCAGAGTGTCGTAATCATATTTTGTTCCAAGAAGATTAAAAAAAAGTTTCTCGTTTACTTCAATTTTTGGCATAATTTTCCTCGAAAATCGTTACTTTATATAGAAAAATTATATCGAAATGAAATAAATCTAACAACTGAAAACTAATTTTGAAGTTTCGAGTGCGTTGTTTTAAACGTAATATCTAAATTATCAATCGCTTTATCTATTACTGATTTCAAATCCCGTCTGACTTGGTTCAAGGTATTTTCCCTAATGGAAATATCTGCCACAGGATTGTCTGAATCATTGAAAAAATCTGTAGCCTTTATTCCTAAAGGTGCCGCCAGCTTTTCAAGAGTGTCTGCGCAAGGCCAGCTAACGCAAGTTTCTATGTCTGATATGGTGTATTTTGAGACACCGGAAAGCTCTTCAAGGTGATCTTGCGTTATTTTCTTTGCCTGCCTGAATAATTTCAGGTTTCTTGACAACGTTTTTTTTAAATATGAATCTTTATTCATGTTTAAAATGTATAAGCGAGTTATGAATTTTCACACGGAGTTGCAATCCTAAAACCTTTTCAAATTGCACTTCTGCTACAAGTATGGCAAAAAAAATAAACTCGGCTTTCTTACGTTTTATTGTTTAGTTATGGTTGAGTTTTAAAATCAGAAAATATAAAATCTAAAAATATGACAACATTAACATCAAAACAGAGAAAATTTTTAGAAAAAAACGCGCAGGCTCTCAGCTCGCTTGTTCAAGTGGGAGGAGCAGGACTTACAGAAGAGCAGCTAAAGAATATTTCAAGCGTGATTGATTCTCATGAACTTATAAAAATCAAGTACAATTTTATAAAGTCTCTCGCCGTAGTTTCTGAAAAAGAAGAGGTAAACGAGAACCGCGATAAACTTGACCGTGAAATATCTGAAAAGACAGGCGCTGTTCATGTGAGAACCATTGGAAATGTCGCAATCTTTTACAAGCCAGCAAAAGATGAGGAACGCAGACGCTTTGAAAAAGAGCTTAAAAAGCTTGATAAATAAATTTCTGTAAAAATAATAATCAAGCCGGCGGATTCATTTTGCCGGCCTTTTTTTTCTCACGGCAATTTTTCTTTTTATTTTCACATTTTCTATTGAGTTTTTTCATCAAACTTCACAGTTTCCGCAAAATACTTTTGCTAAAAAAAACAAATGAATTTCTTCTAAAAAAATGTTCTTTTAGGATCATTGAATTCTATTTTGCTGTTTCATTAAAAAATTTTATTAGGGCTTAAAAAAAATATATGAATCTAATATAATCAGCCTTTCGATTCTTAATTTTCAGGAGGTAATAAAATGAAATTCAGAACGACAAAAAAAATACTATCAAAAATCGCTTTGGGTTTTGCGGCCAATGTTGCAATACTCACCCTTCTTTCCTGCGAGCAGAAAAGAACCCTAAAAATCTACACATGGACGTATTATACTCCAGAAAAGGTTGTAAAGGATTTTGAGAAAGAATTCGACTGCAAGGTCGTAGTGACAGAATACGACTCAAACGAGACAATGTACAATAAGCTTGTGAACGGAGGCGCAAAAAGTTTCGACATGTGCGTTCCGGGACAGGATTACATCTCGATTATGCTAGATAAAGGAATGCTTCAGCCGATAAATCAGGAGCTTTTCACAAACCGCAATCTTATAAGCCAGAAACTGATTGAAAAAAAATCTGTTGACCGCGAAATGATCTATTCTGTTCCTTATTATTTCGGAGCGTCAGGAATTTGCGTAAACAAGAAAAAAATTCCTGGCGGAAACTACGAGAGAACATGGAATATTTTTGCTGATCCTCAATTCAAGGGACACGCCTCTATGATGGATGACTACCGGGAGGTTATTGGAGACGCGCTTGCGTACAAAGGATACAGCGTTTCAACAGCAAGCGATGCGGAACTTTCAGAAGCAGAGAAAATCATTAGAAACGACTGGCTTCCTAACATCGTGAAATTTGACGCCGAAGGCTTTGGAAAAGATTTTGCGCGGGGCGACCTGTGGCTTTGCCAGGGATACGCTGAATGTGTATTTGGAGAAGTTCCAGAAGAAGAATGGGACGACACAATCGACTTCTTTATTCCTGAAAACGGGGGCCCTTCATATCTTGAGTGCATGGTTATTCTGAAGCATTCTCAAAACACTGACTTAGCGACAGAATTCATGAATTTTATGCACAGGCCTGAAAACTACGCCCAATTCTTGGATAATTTCCGTTTTCCTTGCTATGTAAACACAGAAGCTGCAAAATATATGACTAAAAAGCCTATGTATTCAGCTGATATTCTTGACAACTGCGAAGCGAAGGTTGATTTGGGTGAAAATCTTGATAAATACTACAAAATCTGGGAATCAATCCGAATTTCAAAATAAATTTTCAGCATTTTAAAATCCTGCCGAATAATTCTGCCTGTAATTTTTTTTTGAGAAAATCGTCTAAGCAGGCAGAATTTTGCTGCCGTTCACGTTTTCTTTTATTTGGCTGTTTAAGTTAGCCTAAATTTCTTTGCCGTCAAGAATTTTACTGACCAGCTTCCCTTTTTCATAGACAAGTTTCAGAGAAAAAAAAGGCGCAGCTGTTCTTAAAAGATGAAGGAAAATTTTGTCTCCTTCCCACAGCTCAAGATTCTCAATTTCTGAAAACGGAATCCATTCAAGTATTCCCTCATTGCAGCTGGACAATTCTCCGTCAAAATCATCTGAAGTATAAAGGCACATATATTCCGCAGGCTCATCATCCGAAACAAAAGTCACGATTCCGCGGAAAGAAAATCTTTTAAGGGTGAGCCCTGTCTCCTCCTTCACTTCTCTCAACAGGCAATCTTCCGGACTTTCATGAAATTCAAAATGTCCTCCGACCCCAATCCATTTGTCATGATTTATGTCGTTCTTTTTTGTGACACGATGGAGCATTAAATACGAGCTGTCTTTTTCTATGTAACAAAGCGTTGTAAGTTGTGATTTCATTTTTCTCCCATAAAAGGTCATGAGGAAATATCAATTTCCGATTTGGCTTTTTAACGCAATTTCGCAACAACGCGAGAAATTGCAATTAATAAGAATAATTTTTGACTGAAGTTTTCAAAAAAAATCTCATGCATTTTAAATAGCAAAAAAAATTATGTCGAGAGAATTTAATGGCTCTGAGCTCAGAAAACCGAACCGCAAATCAGAAGAAAAAAATTGCCATAAGCACGGAACTTCATAAAAAAACATTTTTACGCAAAATTGTCACATAATGCTAAAATAATCCGAAATTTATAAAAATCTGACAAAAACTGCATTATTATAGCATTTAATGTCAAAAAATTCTAAAATATGCAAAAATTGCAAGGAGAGTTTTACAGATGAAAAAAATATTAGCGGCTGTTATCCTTTTTGCCGGATTATTTTTCGGATTGAATGCGGAAGAATTTTCAAGCGAGGAGAATCTCGACAATATATACACAATTGAGTGGACATTGAACACAGACACCAAGTCTCTGGAAATAAGGCTTTTCGCATTGAACACTGACGCCTTCGACGAAAATTTTGGCGACAACTGCATTGACGAGGAGCTTTCAGGAATTCTTTCTGAGTATGGATATTCTGAAGGCAAGCTTAGTTCTGTAGCAAAAGACGAGAATTTTGACAACGGCAAATACACAATGCTCAGGAAAAAATATACTCTTCAATAATTTTAGCTGAATCAGAGGATTCTGATTCCTCTTCATTATCCGTGTCCTACGTCTTTTCAAAAAAGCTTAAAATCAAGCTCAGAATTTAAAACGAAATCGCGCCCTGAAATTCTCGAGAAATTCTAGGGCGCGATTCAACAGCTTTTTTAAGATTTCTTTTTTCCTTTTGAAAGCCTTGCCGCATTAAGAACAGCGATAAAGCAGACTCCAACATCTCCGAAAACAGCAAGCCATAGATTTCCGATTCCTGTCGCGTTCAAAAGCATTATAAAGGCTTTTATTCCGATTGAGAAAACAATGTTCTGATAAACAACGCCCATTGTTTTTCTTGAGATTTTAATCGCATCAATAAGCCGGCTAGGCTTGTCATCCATAATAACAACGTCAGCGGCTTCTATTGCAGCGTCGCTTCCAAAACCGCCCATTGCGACGCCTACATCTGCGCGCGCAAGAACAGGGCTGTCGTTTATTCCGTCTCCGACAAACATCAGGCTGTTTTTTCTTTTCCCTGATTTTTTTTCAAGAGATGTAATCAGCTCATCAACTTTTGAAACTTTACCTTCCGGAAGCAAGTCCGCATAAACATTGTCGATACCAAGCCGTTTTCTGACTATTTCAGCAGCAGGTTTCGCGTCTCCGGTAAGCATGACAGTTTCTTTTATATTGAGCTTTTTAAGCTTTGAAATAGTCTCTTTAGAATCTTCCTTTTCAGTATCGCTGATGATTATGTACCCGGCGTATTTTGAGTCAATCGCGACATGAACCACAGTTCCGATTTTTTCAAGAGGAATATCATGAAAATCTCTGACTTCTTCGCTTTGCATTAACTTTGCGTTTCCTGCCAGAATTTTCTGTTTTCCTACCGTCGCTCTTATTCCTTTTCCGGAGACAACTTCCGCATCAAGAATTTCAAGATTTCCGCAAAGCGGGCACTGATGGGCTTTTCGCAGCGATTTCGAGATAGGATGATCAGAGTAGCTTTCAGCATGCGCCGCTGCCGCAAGAAGCTCTTCTTTTGAAAAACTTTTTTCAGGGCAGACTTCAGTCACGTTAAAAGTTCCCTTTGTAAGAGTTCCTGTCTTATCAAAAACAGCTATCTTAACCTTTGACAACGCTTCAATAAAGTTAGAGCCTTTAACAAGAACGCCTGCCACAGAAGCCCTTCCGATTCCGCAGAAAAACGACAGAGGAATTGATATTACGAGGGCGCAAGGACAAGAAACAACAAGGAACGAAAGCGCGCGGTAGACCCAAACAGGAAATCCGAAATTTCTGTAGACTTCAGGCGCGAAAAATTTCAGGACGACAGGCGGAATAAACGCCACCGCAAGCGCAAGAACACATACAATCGGAGTATATATTTTTGCGAATTTTGATATGAATTTCTCGCTCCGGGCTTTTACAGCGCTTGCCTTCTCTGTGAGGTTCAGAATTCTCACAACTGCGCTTTCTCCGTATTCTTTTGTAACCTGAATTTTCACAGGGCTTATCCCGTTCACGAATCCGGAAAGAATTTCTGATTTTTCCCCGGCTGAAATTTCACGCGGAACGCTTTCGCCTGTCAGCGCCGATGTCTCTACAAATGATTTTCCCTCGATAACAAAGCCGTCAAGAGGAACTCTTTCTCCCGGACGAACCTCGATAATCTCTCCGACTTTAACATCTTCCGGACTTACAGTCTCGACATTTCCGTTTCTAATTACATTCGCATGGTCAGGCCGAATATCCATAAGAGACCTGATTGAATCGCGAGATTTATCAACCGCGCAGTCCTGAAAAAATTCTCCGATCTGATAAAAAAGCATTACAGCGACAGCCTCGGGAAACTCGCCGACAAAAATCGCGCCGACGGCCGCAACAGACATCAAGAGCTGCTCGCCAAAAATGTTTCCCCTTCTGATGTTTTTGATTGCTCCTTTTATGACATCAAGTCCTGCGAGAATAAACGCCAGAAAACAAAACGCCGCGGAAACATAAGCCATTATTTCCGGAAGACTTTCCGGCAAAGAAGTGTCTTTTGAAAAAAAATCAAAATGCGCAGTAAGAACACCTGCCGCAAACAGCACCGCCGACAAAATGATTTTTTTTAAGGAATGCTCTTCCTCCTCATCATTTTCTTCGCCGTCCTCGTCATGGCAGCACGCGCATTTTATTTTTTCCGAGTGTGCATGGTTGCATACATGCACGCATGCATGCGTGCGCATTTTCTCTTCATGATTTTCACATTCACAAGTTTCTTCTGATTCATAAATATTCTCTTTCTTCATATTTCCTCCTTGATGTTTTTTGCAATTCGGCTTTTAAGAATTCTGCCGGTTTTTAAATAAAAAATTCCAAAAACTGCCGTTTCATTTTTTGCGGCTATTCTGAAATATGCTCAAGCCCCATATTCAAGATAGAAACAACATGCCCGTCGCTCAGAGAATAGACATTGCACTTTCCAGCCCGCTCAAATTTCACAAGATGATTTTCCTTTAAAATTCTTAGCTGATGGGAAATTGCCGACTGCTGAATTCCAAGTATTTCAACCATCTCGCTTACTGAAAGCGAATTGCTAAGCAGGCAAAACAAGATTTTTATTCTGGTTGAGTCCCCGAAAATCTTAAAAAGCTCGGAAATATCAGCAAGAGTGTCCTCGTCCGGCAATGACTCGAACAACTTGTTTTTCGCATCTTCTTCCATATTTTCTCCTGTTAAAAATCAAAAATAATTTTTCAGCATGCCTGAGCTTGTTCAGGAACAAGCCCAACATATAAAATTTATACAAATAATATTTCATATAAACAAAAATTCATATGAAATATTATTCATATGAACGATATTATATTTGTCTGCCATGTTTGTCAATTATCCGCTTCTTGAATTTTTCATGCATTTTTCTGTGATAATTATCTCTGCATAATTTAAAAACCGCTTTAGAAACAAAAATTTGCCGAAAAATAAAAAATTTTATATTTTGATAATATGCAGCCGCAGATTTTTTTCATCAGCGGCTGCTTCAAAATTCTTAAATAAATATAGAGGGAAAAATATGGCTAAATATCAGTTCCAGACAGAAGTCAATCAGCTTCTTAAATTGATTATTCATTCGATGTATTCAAACAAGGATATTTTCCTGCGCGAAATTGTTTCTAACGCTTCGGACGCCATCGACAAGCTCAACTACCTGATGGTCAGCGACGACGCTTACAAAAACGTCAAGACAGAACCGAAAATCGACATCAGTTTTAACGACATTGCAAAAGTGCTCACCGTTCAGGATTCGGGAATCGGCATGAACGAAGATGACCTGAACAACAACCTCGGCACGATTGCCCGCTCCGGCACAAAGGCATTCATCGAAAAAATCGCCAGCGAAAAGAACGGCGGAGAATCAAACTTGATCGGACAGTTCGGCGTCGGTTTCTATTCCGCTTTCATGGCTGCAAAGGAAATCAACGTTTACACGCGCAAGGCAGCGACAGACAAAATCTACAAGTGGTCGAGCGACGGCACGAATTCCTACACAATCGAGGAAGTCAAGGCAGATTCCGACGAAGCTAAAAAATTCGGCTTTGACGCGGAAGGCGCACACGGAACTGCAATTGAAATGGTCCTGAACGACGACAGCAAAGATTACGCTTCACGCTGGAAGATTGAAGAACTCATCAAACGCTATTCAGACCACATCGCATTCCCGATTTACCTTCACTACACACAGAACAAATACGACGACAAAGGCAACGTTACCGGCAGCGAAAACAAGGTTGACCAGGTAAACAGCGCATCTGCCCTCTGGAAGCGCCCGAAATCTGAGCTCAAGGAAGAAGACTACAACGCTTTCTATAAAACAATCAGCCACGACGGACAGGATCCGCTGCACTACGTTCACACGCACGCAGAAGGAACCCAGGAATACACGACGCTTTTCTATGTTCCGCAGCAGGCTCCATTCGACATGTATCAGGCAGACTACCAGAGCGGCGTAAAACTCTACGTTAAGCGCGTATTCATCACGGACGACGACCGCGAACTCCTGCCGTCTTACCTGCGCTTCGTACGCGGAATCATCGACTCTGAAGACCTTCCTCTGAACGTAAGCCGCGAAATCCTCCAGCAGAACAGAATCCTCGACAGCATCAAGTCCGCTTCCGTTAAAAAACTCCTGAGCGAATTCAAGAAGATGGGAGAAGAAGCAGACAAGGCACGCAAGGCAGAAAAACCGACAGACGACGAAAAGAAAGCAATCGAAAAATGGAACAAATTTGTAGAAAACTTTAACCGCCCGATGAAGGAGGGACTTTATTCTGACTACGCAAACCGCGACGAAATCGCAGAAATCGTAAGATTCAAGTCAACCGACGACAGCGGCAACGGCGACGGAAAATGGACAAGCTTTAAAGACTATGTTTCAAGAATGAAGCCTGAACAGAAAGCAATCTACTACATCACCGGCAACAACGAGAAAAACCTCCGCGCAAGCCCGCTCCTCGAAGCCTACAAAAACAAGGGCTTTGAAGTCTTAATCATGGCAGACGACATTGACGACGTTGTAATTCCAAGCCTGATGAAATACAAGGACTATGAGCTCAAAGGCGTAAACCGCGCAGGTTCAGACGAAGAACTCGGAATTGACAAGGAAGAAGCCAAAAAGAGGGAAGAAGCCTTCAAGCCGGTTCAGGAAAAAATCAAGAAAGCGCTCGGCGAACGCATCAAGGACGCAGTGCTTTCAAAACGCCTGAGCGACAGCCCGTCATGCGTTGTAGTCGACGAAAACGATCCTGGAATCCAGATGGCAAGAATGATGCGCGCAATGGGACAGCCGGCTCCGGAAGTAAAGCCGATTCTCGAAATCAACGCAGAACATCCGATTGTAAAAACGCTCGAAACATCGGACGATGAAAAATACATTGCCGATGTGTGCGAAGTCCTTCTCGACCAGGCATTGCTCGCAAGCGGCGCAGAACTTTCAAGCCCGACCGACTTCATCAAGGCAATGAACAAGCTGATTGTAAAGTAAGTTTATTTTTTGTTTTTAGCGGTCTGGAGAAACTCAAGGAGGGGAAAGACTTCCCCCCGCTCCAGCCGCTGTCGCGTCTTACGCTACCCCTTCTAGCGGGCTCAATCGCCGCCCGCAACGCCCGCTTTTGTGCTATTTTCTGTCCTACCTTCCAAATTTTATGATAAAATGTTTCCGTTTTTTTTACACTGGGACAGGAATCATATTATTAAAACGCAACGTTCCGTAAAGTTTTTTATCATTTCGCATATAAATTGTAAGTATGCTGCTTTTTTTATTTTTCCAGTCTTAGGATCAAAATCTTTATCTTTAGGAGAAGACATGGGAATAAAAAAATTGTGACCGTTTATATTCTGAATTAAACCAAGATATTTTCTGCGATAAGTTCTGTCGGGTAATTCTTTATTCATCATAACATGAGGTTCTGTTTTTCTAAGATAGTTAATGTACTTGTCTGAAATAATGCTGAATCTATAGTCTATATTTTTCCATAAAACAAGGCGACCTTATGAGCCGCCTTGTTAAGTTCTCCAGTTGATGGTCGGAGTTTACCCAATTTTAAATTCTCCAGTTAGAGCCGGAGCTTGCTCAATTTAAGTTTTCCAGTTATGGCCGGAACTTACCCGCTGACTAAAATATAGCAAGGATAGACAAAATCGCCAAATAATCTGCTTATAATCCGGACGATTTTTTTAAGCAGAAAATTGTATGGATTCGATTAATGAGGCTTTCAAAAAATGATATAGAAAATTTTCCTCGCTTTTGTTTTACGGAGTCGAAGTTTTTTGTTGTAGACAGCCTGTGCTCTTCTCTAATGAAGAAATATCTTTTATCAGAGAAGTTATCAAAAATAAACAGCAAGAGGTTCTAAATTCAATAAAATAGCTATTTTATTTCAATATAACCAATTATATCTCGTTCCTGTTCGGTCAGTTTATACAAATCAAAAATCATAGGGGTTCGTTTGCTTTTGCAGAAAATCGCCACAGTGCAGGGCAAGGAATAAAGGAAAGTGAGAATAGAAAAAAGAAACCGGTAAAAAAGTATTTTCTCCATTAAATGCAAAAGACACTCTGCTTGCCATTGATGACGAAACCAAAGAAAGTAAAATTTGAAAAAGTTCAATGCGAAAAATGCGATTACAGATAAGTTTAACACACTCAGTGATTGAGAGAGCCGCCCGAAGGCGCGCATTCTTCAATATGCTCTTTCTATAATTTGCGCCGCGGATGGCGCAGAAATGCAAGTTGACTCGCGGCAGGATGTCGCCGCCGCCTTTGAACACTGCAATCTTTAAACATTTCGTTTACCGCCGACAAACGTTTTATTTAGCGGCGGTAATTTTTTTGTTTGCAGGCGATAAATCTTTTGTTTGCCGAAAGCAAACATTTTATTTGCTGTGTAAATTCCTTTTGTTTAGCCTCGGCAAAGTTTCCGTTTAACAGCTAAATTTATTTTATAAAAAAAATGTCTTTTTATACTAAAACAATTCACAAAATTGTAAATTTCTACCATAAAATATATTGACAATTTTATAAAACGTTATTATTTTTTACTTAGATGCAATTTTCAGGAGACGCGGAAATGCTCGCCGCGCAAAAAGAGAGTTTTTTTGTAAACGAGGTAAAACAAATGGGAGTAACTGCTTTTGGAAAGGAACTAAGAAAGATGAGGATTGACGCTTCTGAAGTTCTCGGAACAATGGCAACAAAAATCGGAGTAAGTTCTGCTTACCTTTCTTCTATAGAAAACGGACAAAGAGACATACCCGACAGTCTTATTCCGGCACTGGCAAAAGCCTACGGCCTTTCTAAGGAAAAACAGGAAGAGCTGGAAGAGCTTAAGGCTCAGGTAAAGGGGGCGGTAGATGTAGATTTTAAGGATAAAAAGGATAATGCGGACTATGTAGAAACAGCCGTAATGTTCGCAAGAGATTTTTCAAAACTATCTGAAGAGCAAATTTTGATAATGAAAGGACTGCTGGAAAAATTTAAGGCTGAGCAGTCGGGAGTTAATATTGCAGACAGAACAGGCGCATAAAAACAACACAGCGGAAAATATTAAAAATGAAGCGGAAGCTATTGTTCTTACGGACGACGGAATGCGTCTTGCCGCATTCTGGTCGAGGATTTTAAGCGGGTGCGGTTTTGACGGCAATTTTAATCCGCTGCATGTAATGGAAAATGTAATTCCGATAATCGACAAGAGTTTCAACTATTGTGTCATAGAAAAAGAAACATGGATTTATGGAGAGCTCCTTCCCGCCTTCTATAGTCCAAACGAAAACACGATTTTCTTAAGATCTGATATTTACAGCAAAGCTCTTGCGAACGATGCATTTTCCTTGATTACGGTTACCCACGAGGTTACTCACAGCATCCAGTCAATAATAATGCGCTTTTTGCGCTCTCTCGAATGTATCGAATTAAAGACAGAGTTCTGCAAAAACAATAGCCCAGAAATGCGCCGGCATGAGCACCAGACCGACAGGCTCATGAATCTTGTGCTGAGCCCGGAAAGTCTTTTAAAAAACAAAAGCGATGAGGATATTGCTATGGAATATCTTGTAAAACCGCTCATGGGTTTTATGTGCTCAGTCATAAAATATTCTGGAAAAATGCTTCTTGAAGTTTTGAACGAAATTCAAATCCAAAAGAGCGCATAAGAATAAAGCTAAAAATATAAAAGGAGGAAGCGAATGCACGTCAGAATTGTATGCGGCTTGCAAAAAAAAAGAACCTAAAATCAACGGCAATTGATTTTAAGCCCTTGCAGATAGAAACTAGATATTTCTAAACTAACAACAGCATTATCCTACTTTCTATCTGCGCTTTTTGCAAGCGTAACAAACATCAGTTTATTGATTTTTCTAAAAATTTAATGCGCTACCGGTTAAAACAGGTAGAAGGAAGATAAGATATATGTCAACAACTTTGGAAAACATCTCCACTCTGGAAAACAGCTCATCTAAAGTGAGCGTAACTCTCCGGAAAAACAACCTTTCCGGCAAGCAGACGTTCTGCGCAACGGTTACAAGAAACGTAGCCAGTTTCAGGAATATTCTTTCAGAAATTGCCGAGGACAACAAAGGAATGGATCCTTATATGCTCCAGTTTGCGTCAATTTTAATGCAGAAAAAAATCTTAAAACTTCTTGAGCAGGGAAAAGCGGTAAATATTCTTGACCTTGGAGTTATGTACATTGCGGCAAAATGCAATGCGCAGACAAAGACAGAAGCCGCCGCGACAGCAGAGTTCTGCATAAGATTTTCGCCTACGGCTCTTGCAGAAACAGCAATAGAGAATATTTCTCTCGACAAAATTGTGTTTTCCGACACTTCACCGGAAATAACAGGCATAGAAACACTGGCAGAAGCAGAGGACAAGTCTAAACTTATTACCGGCCAGCCTGCAAAAGTTTCCGGCTCAAGACTCAAAATCGGCGGGGAAGAAAGCGGTGTGTTCTTTGCGCCATGCGATGAATCCGGAAACGCTGCCGCTGATGAATCATTATGGAAACAAGTTCCTGAAGGACAGATTTTCCGAAACAAGCCTACGGAACTGAACTTTTTTGTTCCGTCTCTTGAAGAAGGCGAATTCAGGATAGTTTTAAGAACACGTTATCTAAGCAGCACCACAACAAGAAAAGACTTGCTTGAAACAATAAGCGGCAAGATAACTGTAATAAAAAACACCTGACAAAAGCGTAAACTGAATAAAAGCGGTGTTTAGAGCATCATAAAAAATGCCCGCAACACCGCTTTTATTTTCTAAAAAAACTCTGCAAATTCATTTTCTTGTTCTTGTAAAATCTTACAGGCTACAAACCGCAAAAAATAAAACTACGCTGCCGATAAAATACATAGCAAAAAAGCTTTATAAATGACAATCGTTAGTTATAAAACACAGCAAAATCTTAAATTTTACATTGCCAATCATTTTTTTTTAACAAACCTTAGTTAGATTAATCACAAACGAACGCTTGTCAGTTTAAAAATTAAAAATATGTTTCATATGAAACATATTTTTCCACATTTTGTTTAAAAAATGTGGAAAAATAAAAAGTTTTCCACATTGTTTCATGAGAAACAATGTATATGGCAATCAAATAAAAACATTTATTGAAATTCACAAAAAATCAGGCAGGATATTCAGCTTTAATAAAAAACAATTCAAACAGTATCTTGCTCAATCCCCTTTCAAGGACCGCACGTGTTAGAATAAATGCAAACGAAATCTTTAGATATGCCTCTCTGCTATTCATATTTGACATTTCCCATAAAAAAAACATCCGGGTATTTATTGAAAACTCGAATTTAATTCTAATAAAATTTTCTTTGATAAAAATATACAGATAGAAGACAATATTGCTGTTTCATGTGAAACGGTTTTTACGCAGACAGACAAAAATTATAATTTTTGGTCATATAAATAATAGCAGAATAGGAAAAAAGTTTTTTAATCGAAAATAAAAAAAGAATAAAAGGTTTCAGATACGAATAAATAAAAAAAACCGGAAAAATCGCTTTGATTTTCCCGGTTTATAATGGATTAACTAAAATTCTCTGCAATATTTTATTTTGCAAACTTCACATGATAAACAGACAAGCTACAACCTTTTGAATGACGCACAATCAATTCAAGGAATCCGAAAAAGCATATCAGCTATTTTCTTTTTCATCTGAATTATCCTGGGCAACGCTGTCAAATCCCACAAGATAATCTGGAGAATCAACATTTATCACTCTCGCTCCAGAAGAATTTCTTCCCTGTTTTGAAATTGTGTCAGCTTTAACACGGAGCGTTTTCCCCTGCCCTGTCATGCAGATAACCTCATCCTGTTCAGCTACAGCAATAGCGCCGATTATCTCTCCTTTGCCGTCAATATTTCCGAAGATCCGCTGTCCTGAAGTTCCGCGCCCGTGCTGACCGAATTCATTGAATTCAACACGCTTGCCGTATCCCTTCTCAGTTAAAATCAGCGCATCTTTTGAGTTTTCGACTCTTATTGCAGCCGCAAGCTCATCTCCAGAGGAAAGACGAATTCCTGTTATTCCTCCGCTTGCCCTTCCCATCTGTCTTACCTCGGCCTCGTTTATACGCAAAGCTTGTCCTCTACGCGTTACAAGCATAATTTCATCTTGACCACTAGACAAAATAGAAGACACCAATTCATCATCATCTTTAAGCTTTATAGCAATAACACCGCGGGTCTTAGCATTTGCGAATTCAGTTGTCGCGCATTTCTTCACAAAACCTTTTGCAGTCGCCATGAAAATATACTGCTGATCAGTATAATCTTTCATTGTTACAATAGTCGTTATTTCCTCATCAGCTGAGAGCTGCAGCAAAGATTTTACGCTTGATCCACGGCTAGAGCGGCTTGCCTCCGGAATTTCGTGAACCTTTATCCAATATGCTTTTCCCTCGTTTGTAAGGAACGTTATGTAAGACTTTGTAGTTGCTATGAAAATCTGATTGATATAGTCACCATCAACAAGATTTGCGCTGAGGCTTCCCTTTCCGCCACGGCTCTGAGCCTTATACTGCGTCAGAGGAACACGTTTGATATAGCCAAGCTTGGAAATCATAACAACGACTTCCTCTTCCTTAATCATATCCTCTGTGTTAATCTGCTCGACTTCATCCGCAACAATATCGGTTTTACGGTCATCACCATATTTTTCAGCAAGCTCACTGGTCTCGTCTTTTATTATCTGGCGAATTTTCTCGTGATGGGCAAGCAAATCCTCAAGGTGCTCTATCAAAGCCTGAAGCTCTTTTATCTGGTTCTGCAGATCCTCCACAAGAAGATGCGTGAGACGCTTAAGAGGCATATCGACAATTGCCTGAGCCTGCTCCTCATCAAAGTCAAACCGCTTCTCAAGACGGAGCTTAGCCTCTTCTGTGTCACGGCTTGATTTTATGATTTGAATAACCTCGTCGATATTGTTGATTGCCGTAATCAAAGCCTGAAGAATCTTCATCTTGTGCTTTGCGACTTTCAAATCATAAATAGTCCTGCGGGTTATAACCTCATCACGATGATCAACAAAATACTGGATCAGCTGCTTTAATGAAAGAATTTGCGGCTTAAGATAAATCTGCGGAAGCTGAAGCTGCGGCTCGTCATAGCGCAAACCAGAATCTTTTTTGACAGGAACGAGCGCAAGGTTTATGACACCGAAATTTGACTGCAGGTCAGTTTTTGCGAAAAGCTGATTCAAGACAATCTTTGTGATCGCGTTCTTCTTCAAGTCAACAACAAGCCTCATTCCAACGCGGTCAGAAGTCTCATCATTCGCATCAGCAATTCCCTCGATAACCTTGTTGTCTTTAAGCTCGTTTATTCTCTTGATGATATTTGTCGTATTCACACCGTAAGGAACCTCGGTGAATACGATTTTTTCATGTCCGCGCTTGTCGGTTTCGATCGTGAATTTAGAGCGGATTGTTATTTTCCCGCGGCCAGTCCTATAAGCCTTTTTAATTCCCTCCCGCCCGTAAATTATTCCGCCTGTAGGAAAATCAGGACCTTTTATATGAGTCATTAGCTCATCAATGGAAATCTCAGGATTGTCGATATATGCGCTTATCGCCGCGGAAACCTCACGCAGGTTGTGTGTCGGCATATTGGTCGCCATTCCGACAGCGATTCCTGTAGTACCGTTGCAAAGAAGGAAAGGAAACTTCGCCGGCAACGCCGAAGGCTCGACTGTCGTATCATCAAAGTTAGGAATCATATCGACGGTTTCCTTATTGATGTCCGCCGTCATCTCCTCTGTTATTTTAGACATTTTTGCCTCAGTGTAACGGTAAGCGGCAGGCGGGTCGCCTGCAATTGTACCGAAATTTCCCTGAGGAGTTACTGTCGTATAACGCTGCGCAAAATCCTGACCGAGACGAACCAAAGCATCATAAACAGAAGCATCTCCATGAGGATGATAATGTCCCAAGACTTCGCCGACAATAGTCGCGCATTTTTTTGTTTTTCCGCCGCTTGAAAGATTCAGCTTGTCCATCGCATACATAATTCTGCGGTGAACCGGCTTCAATCCGTCACGGACATCCGGCAAAGCACGCTGGACAATCACCGACATCGAATAGTCAATATAAGCCTGTTTTACTTCGTCCTCTATAGGAATTTTTATAACTATTCCGCCTTCTGGCGTTTTCTCTTCTTCCTGCATTTATATTTCCCAAAAAAAACACGATGGCATGAGCCTGCAAAACCATCAGATTGCAAAAAAACCATCACGCAAGCTTAATGGCCATATGAAATTAAATATCCAAATTTGCGTAGCTTGAGTTTGCCTCGATAAATTCACGCCGGGGCTCAACTTCCTCACCCATGCATACTGTGAAAATTTTATCGGCAGCTTCCGCATCAGGAACTGTGACAACCCTCATTCTCCGCCTTGCAGGATCCATTGTAGTCTCCCAAAGCTGCTCTCCATCCATCTCGCCAAGACCTTTATACCGCTGAACATCAGCCTTGTCACGCTGATCGCCAAGAGCAGCAAGAGCAGAATCCCGCTCCGCGTCAGAATAGCAATACACAGGCTCTTTCTTTCCAAGCTGAACCTTAAACAACGGAGGCATGGCAAGATACACATATCCGTGAGTGATAAGCTCAGGCATATATCTAAAAAAGAACGTCAGAAGCAGCGTGCGGATATGAGAGCCGTCGACATCAGCATCCGCCATTATTATGATTTTATGGTAGCGAAGCTTTTCGATATTAAATTCTTTTCCGAATCCAGCTCCAAGAGTTCTTATCACAGGATCAAGCTTGTCGTTTCCGATGACTTTAGACGCGTCAACTTTCTCGACGTTGAGCATTTTTCCCCACAATGGAAGAATTGCCTGAGTTTTTGAGTCTCTGCCCTTCTTCGCCGAACCGCCAGCCGAGTCTCCCTCAACAATGTACACTTCGCAGATCTCAGGATTATCTTTTATGGAGCAGTCAGAAAGCTTTTCCGGCTTTACAAAAGATCCTCCTATGGTCTTTTTCCTTGTGTTTTCTTTCGCCTTTCTGGCTGCAACACGCGCCTGGGCTTCTCCAAGCGCCTTTTCAAGAACCTTCTCCAAAACATTGGGATTCAGCTCAAAGAAGATTGTCAGCTTTTCCTTTACGAGAGAATCCACAATTCCGCGGACCTCTGGATTTCCAAGCTTATCCTTTGTCTGGCCGACAAATTCCGGCTCTGGAACTTTCATCGAAAGAACAGCTACAAGACCTGCCCTTACATCATCTCCGGTCAAAGTCTCGTCTTTATCAAGCTTCTTTTTTATTTTTTCATTAGCCTCAAAAGCTTTTTTCAGGACATAAAGCAAAGCAGACTTGAATCCGTCAAGATGAGTTCCTCCGTCGCCTGTGTGAATATCATTTACATAGGTATAGACAGATTCCGAATACTTGTCGTTGTACTGGAAAGCAAGCTCTGTAACAACTCCGTCTTTCTCGCCTGTGATATAGATAGGCTCTTCAGGATAATAAAATTTGCTTTTGACAGACTCATTCAGCTCTTTCACATAATGAACGATTCCGCCCTCATATTTCAGGATCTGCTCTTTAGGAGTCTCCAGGCGCTCATCCCTGAAAACAATAACGATTCCGCTGTTCAAAAACGCAAGCTCTTTTAAACGCTGAATCAGGACATCCCAGTCATAAGTCGTTGTTACAGTGAATATCGTCTTATCGGCTTTCCATCGGATTGTAGTTCCGTGCTCGTCAGAATCTCCAATTGTCTCGACTTTCGTGACCGGAATTCCGCGCTCATATTTCTGCCTGTAAACATGTCCGTCACGCTTGATTGTAGCTTCAAGCCAGTCAGAAAGAGCGTTTACACAAGAAACACCGACTCCGTGCAGTCCGCCTGAAACTTTGTATGATTTCTTATCGAATTTTCCGCCGGCATGCAGGCGCGTCAAAACAAGCTCAAGCGCGCTGATATGCTCTGTAGGATGCATCGCGACAGGAATTCCCCGGCCGTTATCCTCAACACGCACAATATCGTCTTTTTCCAATGCGACAACAATTCTGTCGCAATAGCCAGCCATTGCCTCATCAATACAGTTGTCGACAGTCTCATAAACGAGATGATGAAGTCCTTTAGGCCCGGTCGAGCCAATGTACATGCCAGGACGCTTGCGGACAGCTTCAAGACCTTTCAATACCTGAATACTGCCAGCATCATAAGAAGAAGCCATTTTTATTTCCTTGGTTTATAATATTTTAGAAGTGATTAAAAGACATGTTTAGACTTTTAGACATTTTGAAAATTATAGTTTTATTGCCGAAAAAAGTAAAGTTGCACTATAATCTACCCCATGTCTGAACAGAACTACAAGGATTTTTTTGAAGAAGCGATGAACCAGATTCATCAGGAATACACCGCGGCTGGAATAGAAAACGATTTCAAGCTTTTCTTTAACTTTGAATATGTGGAAGACACAATTTCCGACATAACAGTTTCGGTCGCCTCTGAATTCATGTGGACAAGAATGGTCAAAAAAGGAAATGTCGAAAAACTCCAGCAAAAAATAAATGAGCTTACTGGACAGGTCATATCCATCAGACATATCGTAAACTCAAAACCGGCAGAACCGCG
>CAVDRA010000002.1:0-36248 GCA_963611155.1 bacterium
TAATAATCCAGCCCTTCCCTTTTTAAGAGAAGATGGTGGTTTCCTGGAGCGATTAAAGCCTGTCCGCGCTGAACAACATCTCCGTTTTCTGCTTCACGTACAGAAATTTTGCAGAGGCTGTCAAGGCGCTGGGCGAAAGACGCTGTGAAATGCTCCGGCATATGCTGCACAATGACGATTCCAGGCGAATCTTCTGGAAGCATTACAAGAAAATCTTTTAAGGCTTCTGTTCCGCCGGTGCTTGCGCCAACAACAACAACAGTATCGGTTGTACTTGTCGGGGCGAAGTTTGGATTAGGTTTTTCAAGAATTACATCCGCTGAAAGTTTTGGCTGGATTGTCCGTAACGGTTGGCGTTCTTCCACTTTTTGCTCCGTGATTTCCTCTAGTTCAGGAAGCTCTTCTAGTTCTTCCACGTCTGACGGATTCTGTGTTTCCTGATGAAGGTTTCTTGAGTGTAACTTTGCCGCAGAAGGAATCAGCTGCTTGATTTTTCCCTGGCATGCGTTCGCCGCTTTTATGGCATCGATAAGCATTATTTTCGACTCTTGGAAAAACTGCCTTGTTCTGACAAGAGGCTTTGTGACGATTGCCGCGGCTCCATATTCAATAGCCTTGATAGATTCTGGAGAGCCTTTAGTGACGAGAGATGAGCAGATAACGCATGGAATCGGATCTATTGTCTCATTCATTTTGCGCAGGAATGTAAGCCCGTCCATTCTAGCCATTTCGATGTCAAGAATAATGACATCAGGCCGTTCAGCCTGAAGTTTTCTTACCCCGATGATAGGATCCGGAGCGGCGCCGATTACCTTCACATCTTTTTCGCCTGAGAGAACTTCTGTTATAGTTTGCCGGACTAGAGCCGAGTCATCTATTAATAAAACTTTAATTGGCATCTCTATGCTTCCTTAAAATCCTTTTAGCTTTTTAAATTTTCTGAAAAGTTGTAGGTCCGACTGTTTTTAGCGGAAGATCCATTCCAAAAATTGTTTCCGAGTGTCCAAGAAAAAGATAGCCGCCGGGAACAAGATGCCTGATCAGTTTTTTTATTACAGCTTCTTGCGTCTGTTTTTCAAAGTATATCAGGACATTTCTGCAGAATATTATGTGGTTCTCGTTGCGGACTGAGTAACTTGAGTTCATGAAATTCAGTCTCTGAAAACTCACTTTCTGCCTGATTTCAGGTTTTAGACGCACAGTTGGATTCTCAGTGTTTTTGCTTTTGAGAAAATAACGTTTTTTAAGCTCATATGAAAGTTTGTTCACGCTTTCAAGCTGATAAACAGCGTTTTGAGCCTTTTCAAGGACTCTAGATGAGATGTCTGTCGCAAGAACTGAAAAATCCGCGATTTTTCCAGGATTGTTTTTCATAAACTCGCTCATGACGATTGAAAGTGAGTAAGGTTCTTCGCCAGTTGAGCAGCCAGCCGACCATATTCTGATGTCTTTGTGTCCGTTTTGGATAAGGTTTGGCAACGCTTTTCCAGTCATAAGCTCGAAATGCTGCTTTTCCCGGAAGAAATTTGTGAGATTCGTTGTGATGACATTTATCATCAGCGCTATTTCTTCTTCGCTTTTTTCTCCGCCTGCAAAAACAAGGTCAACATACTCGTCAAAATTCTTTAAGGACAATGCTTTTAGCCTTGACTGAAGTCTTGACTGAACCATAAGTTTTTTCTGAGCCGGCATTTTTATTCCGACATTCGTCTGGATAAAATCAGCGATTTTCTCGAAGTGTTTTTCTGAAAGCTCCGGCGTTTCTGAAAAATAAGTTATCGCCTGCTCCAATGTTTGGGCAGATCTTTCGGCATCGTTTTTGCTGATATCTTTTGATTGAGCTTTCTTTAAAATTTCCGCTGATTCTTTCATTTTTCCGCCTGTTTTTTAGATTCGTTTTTTTCAACGGATTTCAAAAGCTCGGTCAGCTTGAGAACGTCAAGAATAAGGGCGACGGTGCCGTCTCCAAGAAGAGTTGCGCTGTTTATTCCGGTGCAGTTGTTGAAAAGTCTTCCAATGGGCTTGATTACGGTCTGATTGCTTCCGAGAATCTTGTCCATTGTAAGGCCGATGACATGGTCGTTGTCATAAACTGCGACTATTTCTTGTTTTGACGGATATTCGCTGTCTTCCACATTGAAGAATTTTCTCAGATTTATGCATTTCAGTTCTTTTCCATGAAGTGTCGTCTTTAGGATTAGGTCGTCCTTTTTGTCTTTGTCTGTTGGAAAAGACATACATTCGGCAATCGTGTTGAGGGGAACAATGTATTTTGTATTTCCGATAGTTGTCAGCATTCCGTCTATGATTGCGAGCGTGAGAGGAATCTTTAAAATAAATGAGGAGCCCTTCCCTTTTTCTGTTTCCACTGAGACCGTTCCGCCGAGTGACGAAATATCTTTTTTGACAACATCAAGCCCTACTCCGCGTCCTGAAACAGCAGTAACCTGCTTTGCTGTTGAAAATCCAGGCTGAAAAATCAAATTATAGATTTCTGTGTCTTCGATTTTTGTGTCTTCTCTTATAAGTCCTCTTTGGATTCCTTTTTCTCTGATTGCGTCGCGGTCGAGTCCTTTCCCGTCATCCTTGATTGTGATTAAAATGAATGCGCCCACATGTTTTGCGGAAAGCGTGATTGTGCCTGTCGGATTTTTATTTTGTTCAGCCCGTACAGACGGAAGCTCAATGCCGTGGTCAACAGAATTGCGCACGAGGTGAAGAAGCGGGTCGTTGAGCTTTTCCACTACGGTTTTATCAAGCTCGGTTTCGGCTCCTTCCATGAATAATTCAATGTTTTTCCCTAGCTGGCCTGCAAGGTCATGAACAGTTCTTCTGAAACGCGAGAAAAGCGTGCTGATAGGAACCATTCTAAGGCCCATAGATGAATCGCGCAGCATTACCGAGATTCTTCCGCACTGCTCGCTTAAATTCTTGAAAGTCAGGTTTTCAGTAAGAATTGCCTGCTGCTCAAGCCTTGCGTTGAACGTCACGAGCTCTCCGACCAAATCCACAAGCTCGTCGAGTTTCTGGGAGCTTATTCTTACAGTTTGGCTTGCCGCATTCGCTTGCGCTTGCGACTGCGCCTGCCCTTTTGAGTTGAGTGAATTTAAGTGCTGCTGCTCAGCAAGCGCAGATTTTACCTGCTCTTCCGAGATGACTTTTTTTTCAACGAGAATTTCTCCAAGCGGTTTATGCTCGCCTAGAATTTCGTCAATATCTTCCTGCTTGAGATCCTTTCTAGATACAAGAATTTCGCCGATTTTATTGTTTATCCCCGGCTGAAGGCCAATTTTTTCGATTTCGACTTTTGATTCTGAGTCAAGAAAGATAAATACATCTCTAATATCGTTTTCAGTTTTTGTTGTTGTAAGAATCACATCCCATGAGAAATAGCAGATTTCGCTGTCCATTTCTGAAAGTGGCGGAAGCTCATGGAAAAACGGCACTACCGTTGCTGTTCCAAGCTCTGTAAGCTCTTTTACTAAAAGCTCGGGGCGCGTTCCGTTCTGAAGAATTGTTTTTGACGGCCTGAATTTGATTCTCCATGACGCGCTCGGAAGCTCTTGGGCAGCCTGTTTTGATGCAAACACTTTTTTTGCAGTCTCTGCCAGGGACTCTGCCGCGCTTCCTCCGTGTTTTTTCACGTATACTTTGAATTCAAGAATTAAATCTGACGACGCCTTCTTTAGCACGTCTGAAACTTCTGCGCCCGCTTCCAGCAAGTTTCTGATATGATCTCGTGCTTTTAGCATCAGGTCGATCAGCTCGGAGGTTACTGGAATTATTCTGTTTCGCACCTGATCCATCGCAGATTCCGCTTCATGAGTGAAATTTGAGATATCATTGAAGCCGAACATGGCGGACGATCCTTTTATTGTATGCATTGCGCGGAAAACCGCCGCGATTGTCTCCGAGTCGTTCGGATTATCGTTTAGCGTAAGAAGCTGTTCTTCTAGATTGTCAAGAAGCTCATTCGCTTCGTCAAAAAAAACTGAACTTAACTGCTCTAGCATTTTTAATTCTCCCCATTTTCAGGAAGAGCATACTCACTGAGTGAAACGCCGCATCCGGCTGTAAAGTCAAGAATGATTTCAGGAATTTTTCCCGCGATAAAAAAAGATTTCTTCTGTTTTTCAGCTTCTTTGTCCGCAGATACAATAAGCTGAATGCCTGTTATGTCAATATCTTCTAGTTCTGAAATATCAAGAAGGATTTTTTCTGTGCCGCTGAATGCTTCAAGGAGATTTTTTTGAAGGTTTTTCGCCTGCTCGATTCCGGCTGTTCCAGTCCACTTTATAGTAATCGCTTCATTTTTTTCGACAGCCATTTTTTCGTGTGAATCTCCTATCATTTTGAATTTTTTTGATTTATAATTACTTATCACATTTTAAGTTACAAATACGGAGTAGTCAAATGAAAGATAATGATATGTCATATTTCTCGTTCGTTTTGGGAGAAGGAATGTTTTCTGTTCCAGTCACGAATGTAAGGGAAGTTTTTGATTATGAGACGCTCACTTCTGTTCCAAATTCGTTGAAATATCTGAAAGGCGTGATGAATATACGAGGCTCCGTTGTTTCAGTCATTGATTTGCGGGAGCTTTTCGCCTTTAATCCGCCTGATGACCTGACCGGCTGCTCAATAATATATCTTGAAATTCCGCAGGCAAATGAAAAGCCTTTTGAATTTGCGATTATTGCCGACAAGGTTGATGTGGTAAGCCATTTGAATATGATTTCTGCAGATTCTGTTTCTTCAGCGATGCTTGAGGAGCACCGCCATTTTGTTAAGTCTGTTGCGCGCAGTGGCGACATGTTTATTCTTGTTCTCGACTTGGAGAAGATAATCGAATTTATTGAAAAAGACGTTGAAAAAGCTGGAATGGCGGGATTCTAGCTTTTTCTACTGTAAATTTCCAAAATCAGCTTAAAGGAAGAGATTTTTCACTTCCTTTAAGCTGATTTTTTCGAGATAAGCCGCTTCTTTTGATTCTAGCTGCTCATCTACAGTGTGATTTTGTATATACTTCAGATATACTTTTGACGAAATCGGATCGAAGAATATTTTTCGTGGAGCAGTTCCGCCTGTGTTTGATGTCACAATCGGAATATTTTTTTGCTCTAAATAGTTAAAAGCGAATTTTATGTTAACCTCGCCAACTTGCGCATTGTTCGTTGCCGGAAGATTGAAGACATTGCTGCCTCCGAAAACTTTGGCCTGAAGATTTTCTATTTTCGCTCCTTTTTCTATAACGTCTTTGATTAGAAGCTCCATTGCGTATTCGCCGAATTTTCCCATAAGACGGTTTCTTTCTTTGTCATCTTCAATGGAAGTGTCTTTTGCGAGCATAAAATGATTCAGCCCTCCGATTTTTTCTTTTGAATCAAAGAGGGCGATGCTTATGCATGAGCCAAGAACTGTCGAAATCATTTCGTTTTCCGAAGAGCTGTAGAATTCTCCTGGATAAATTGTAATGATTTTCTTGTTGAAATGGTTGTCAAAGTAGCTGTTCATTTTAGAAGAACGTAACCTCTCCTGAAGCCGCGCCTTTTTCAATTTCCATTCCAGCGAGCTTTCCAGCGGCTTCCTTGTGCGCTGTAATCGTGAAATTTTTGATTAAGTTCACGAAATTGTTATTCTTGATTTCCCATTCAGAGAGATTTTTTTCTTTTAAAAGGTCTTTTTTCTTTTGAATAAGACTTTCCTGCGATTCTTTTAAATCTGATATGAACTGGGGAATCTGCGAGCCGATTTTCTGCAAATTCTGTATGTTCAAGTCTGCTGTAGAGCATTTTGTCTGGAAGCCATCCGGAAAAACGGTGAAGTTTGAAATAATTGAGGCAAGAAGGTTTTTTCCATATGAAATCTCATCAAAGAATTTCATTTTGCTGTCCTTCAGCGCAAGCATATTCTCGTTGTCGCGTCCGATTGATTTTGTGAAAGTTGAAAGCAGAACGCCCGTGTCTGATATGAATTCCTCGAGAAGATCTTCCATTGTGTCAAGCGACTTGTTTGCCGAGTTGATCAGGTTGTCCATGTCTGTCACTGAATCCTGTACGGATTTGATTGCATCGTTTTTTGCGACTTCAATTTGCTGGAGAATCCTTACATGGTGAAGGCGGCTCATTACAGGGCGCAGGTTCTCAAAAACCGCATAAATTGTGCGTGCACGTCCTGTTATGTTTTGCGTTGTATGAAGCAAATCTTTTTGAACAAGATGATAATTATTGAATTCGCCCATGATTTCGTCGAATTCGCTGATTATTGAAGAAAGCCTTTTTCCGATGTTTTCTGGGCTTGTGGAACTGTCGTTTATAAATCGCTCCTCAAAGCTGTTTTTTTCGTTTTCAACAACATCAAGAATATCGACGACTTTTTTCCAGTTTGAAACAAAAATTCCATTGCTTTTTGTAACGTAGGAATTTATATCTTCAAGAACCTCTGCGGCAAGCGAAAAAAGCGCTATGTTAAAAGTAATATAGTCAAGCTCTTCGTCTGTATCCGGCTTTACCGTCATATGATTCTCGATTTCTTTCATGCAGCTTTTTACATGGTCGAGTGACTGGCGAATCATGTCCTGAAGCTGCAGTCCTTCCATTGCTTTTTGAATAGGAGAATAGATGTTTGCGATATTTCCTCTGATTTCGTTGAGCGGCTCTCTCACGTTTTCGATTAAATTTCTGATTTCAGAAGAGCTTTCCGAGCCTTTTGAAGAAAGTTTTTTCTGCGAGTCTAAAATTCCCGCGAAAATGTTTTTAAGGGTGTTGATGAAATTCAGGAGCTGCATTTCTTCTTCGCTGAGTTTGTCGGAAAAAAGGAACATATCGTTTGAAAGCCGCTGAAGATTCTCTGTGATCCGGCTGAAAGCCTGGCCTTTTTCGCCTGATTTTATAGAGATGACCATCGCATTCAGCGCGATAAGCTCCATCTGCTCGGAGTCTTCCTTGATTTCGGCAATCATTTTGTCAAGCTGGTCTAAATCCGCGATTTTTTCATTGAGCTTTTCAAAAAGCGGGTTGTATTTTGCGCCGTAGTCTGTAAAAAGTTCGCTTTCGCCTTTGGATGACTCTATGTTTGCGTTTTCAAGATTTTTTAGCATGTTTTCAAGGGACTGAATCGAAGTTTCGCCTTTTTGGTTCAAAAGCGATGGAAAAAGATTTCCAAGCTGCAAGAAAATCGCTTCTGATTTTGAGCTGATGTCATTGATTTGTGAAACCGCATTTTCAATAGTCATATATTTCCTGTCCTTATAAGTAAGATAAGTTTATCTGTTTTTTTATATTATTGCGATAAGCAATATTGCTTAAAAATGGGCTCTGCCTGTGTTTTTTCCCTGCCTTTCCGTGCTGTCCGTATTAATCTGCAATCTTTTTAGGTTTGCAGACTAAAACTGCCTTTGCTTTTAAAATGTTTTTGCATTTTTTTTCCGTATGAACCGGCCTGAAAATTCAACCGGAAAGATTTTCCGAAAATTCTGATGAAAGTTTTTCAATGTCGCTGCCGTCGTTTTCTGTATTTTCAAAGCTTTCTAGCTCATTGTACGAGTAATTATGCCCGAGAACTGTGTTTGCCGCAGTTCTCAGCGCTTTTACGAGCTTGCATTCTGAATCCGAAACTGCAAGCGGAGTTCTCAGCGCAATTGAGAGTCCTGCTTTCGGTTCACGCGGCAAAAAACCGATGAAATCCATTTGAATTCCAAGCTTGTCGTGAACAAGCTTTCTCAGCCTTTTCGCCATTTCCAAATCCTCTGCTGTCTCGCCCATATTAACGATTACCTGCGGACGAAATTTTTTAAGGCTGGATAAAGTTTTCTGGCAAGAATCACTGAATTTCTCGGCAGTTTTTGAGAATAAGTCAAGAAAGGAAGTTTCTGTTCCGGTTGCGCTGCTTTTCAGATATTCGTTGATGAATTTCCGCTCGTCGCTTTTTACCTTGAACTGCCTCATAAAAAAACGGAATGATGCGGATTTTAGAAAAGCGTAGGCGTTTAAAATCGATGTTATTTCCGGCGTTGTGACGAGAATCGAGTTGTAGGTCAGAAGGTAAAAGTCTAGCGTGTTGCAGGTTGTTCCGGCGCCTAGGTCAAGAATCACATAGTCGAAATCCTCAATTTTTGAAAGCTTCCTGATAATCTTGTTTTTTGTGAAAGTGTCCATGTTCGCAGTTCCAGGATAAAGGCAGTCGCCTGCGATAAATTTCAGGTTTTCTTCCATGGTGTCTTGGATCAAGTCTGAAAGCTCTGAAGTCTGCTTATATATGAAATTGCCCATTCCGGCGTGGCTGTTTTTCAGTCCCAAAAGGGTGTGGAGATTTGCGCCTCCAAAATCAAAGTCGCAAAGAAGAATTTTTTTCCCAGAGCGCGCGAGTAAGATTGCCAAGTTTGCGGCTATTGTGCTTTTTCCGACACCGCCTTTTCCGCTGGCGATCGGCAGAATATTTACCATGATTCTTCGATTATAAAGCTAATGGTATGAATTTACAAAAAAAATTCGTAATTGTAATATCAAGGACATGAAATCAGATTTAAAAGCAGTGGCTAAAATTAAAAAAACTGGAATTTTTTTGTTTGCCGTTCTTGGCTCGGCTTTGTTTTTTTCATGCTCGAAACCTGGCGACTTGACCGTCCAGCGGGCGATTAAGGCTTATCAGGAGCAGAATTATGACGAATCGCTTTCTCTTTTCTTGCAGGCTGGAGACGAGGACTCGAATTATTCTGACGGGCTGGTTTTTACATTTATCTCGAACCTTTATGCGGTTCAGGGAAATATTGAGAATTCTGCGCTTTATCTTGAAAAAGCGCTTGCAGAAAAGCCTGATTACCGCGGGTTTGTTACGCTCGGAATGGATTATCATGTGCTTGGCGATGATGAAAAAGCTGAAGAATGCTACAAGAAGGCGATTTTAATGACGCCGAAAAAAGGCGAGGCTTATGCGAGCTTGGGTGCGCTTTATCTCGGTCAGAAAAAATATGATTCTGCGATTGAAAATCTTCAAAAAGCAACAGAATTTGAGCCTCGTCTTGCGGTTCCTCATGCGAATCTTGCGGTTGCCTATGCTCTTGCTGGAAGAAAAGCTGAGTCTGAGGCGGAATTTGCGGCCGCGGAAAGCTTGAAATGTGAAAATCTTGAGGAATTCAAGCTCCGCGCTATGGAAGACCAGCCGGAATAGTGAGAATTTTACACTCTTGCCAAGTTACCGATTGTTCGGTATATTTTTAGTTACCGATTGTTCGGTAATTAATTTATGAAAGACGGCTTTTTACAAGAAAAAAAATCAACAAAAGAACTCATTTTAGATGCGGCTTTTTCATTTTATACAAAACCCTATATCAGGGATTTTTCGATGAGCGAGCTTGCCGCGAAAGTCGGGCTTTCAAAGCCTGCGATTTACCGCCATTTTAAAAACAAGGCAGATCTTCAAAAGGAAATGCAGACCTATTTTTTCACTCTGATTGCTCATACCCTAAAAAATGCTCAGGAGAATTCAGAAAAGGCAGACTGCGGAAAAGAATATCTTGAAAGTCTGATTGTTTTTTTTGCGGAGAATATTCAGTACATCAATTATTTCATCTGTGAGGTTATAGTCGAGCAGGATTTTTTTTATTTGATGGACAAAGAACTGGCTTCGTGCGGAGTCATGAAAAAAATGGAGGACATCATTGACTTGTCCGACGAGGTTTATTCACGCGCGAGAAATTCTTTTGTGGGAATTTCAATTCTGTTTTTTATAAAGGCGAGAAAAGACACGATTGCAAGGAAGGAAAGAGTTTCTAGCGTGGAGCAGTTTGCCTCGAGCGTTGTCGGCTTTCTAGGAAAAGGACTGCGGGGTTTTTCAAAACAAGGAGAGCCTGCGTGGCCTTCGGAAATTTCAAGCGGACGCTTTTCGGAGCTTGAAAAGCTCTGCTCGATAAAAAATCTTGATCTGCCTGAAGAGAATAAAATTTTCAGGGCGATTTCAAGTGTAATCAGAAAATTTTCGACTGCCGGAGTCACTGTTGAAAGAATTGCGGGCGAGCTTGGAATGGCGAAAAGCAGCCTTTATTTTTATTTCGAGAACAAAAATCAGATGATTTTTACCCTTGTGAAAAAAGAGATGAGCCTGCTTTTTATGATTTGCCAGGAGAATCTTGCGGAAGCGAGGAATTTCAGCGAGATGATTTATGTAGCATTGATGACCGAGATTAATTTTTTTCTGGACCGTTCCTCAATGCTTTCGATTTGCGGCTGGCTTTTGCAGACGAGCAATAGGGAAGCTTTTACTCATTCTGATGACGACGAAAACTTTGAACAGAATTCAAGGTGGGCAAAATATCTGAAAGATGTGGTTTCCAGGCTTGGGTTCGGATTCAAGATTGTTCCGGATATTCTTCGTTTCTGGATTGGAAGCTTGCCTGTGGCGGCGTCGTCGTTGAAGTTTTATGCGAATTTCAATGAAGAACAGATTGTTCAGACTGTGAAATATTTATTCGGCTTCGTGGAGAACGGAGTTTTGGAGGAGAAAAAATGATATTTAAAAAAAGACTCTCTGTGTTATTCGGTTTCGTTATTTTTTCGGGAAGCCTTGTATTCGCAGAGGAGAAGCAGGTTGTGAAGCTTACTCTTGACGATGCTGTTGACTATGCTCTAAAGAACAGCCGGACTTTAAAAAGCAGCGACATCGATCTGGAGATGAAAAAGCGAGCTTCAGACACTGCGTGGAATGTGTTCTTGCCGAATGTGCAGGCGAGCGGAACAATGAGCCGCGCGAATGATTATTCACCGACCACGCTTGATATTGTAACTGCGGTTGTTTCAGGCGGTGCGGTTGCTGTTCCGTCCGATTACGACAAGGAAGAAGACCGCTGGTCAACAATCGGCGCATTGAGTTTCAGCTGGAATTTCAATCCTGCCTACATCGCGCAGATTCAGAAAGCTAAGCTTGACTACGAGGGCGGAAAAATTTCCTGGGAGCAGAGTCAGAACACGACAGTCCTCAACATCAAGAAACTTTTCTACGGACTTTTGCTTCAGCAGGAAAATTTGAAGATCCAGAAAGATACGCTTGAAAATGCAAGGCAGCGCTATATTCAGGCGCAGGCGAATTTTAAAAGCGGTCTTGTTCCTGAAATCAGCCTTCTTCAGACGCAGGTGAACTATGAGAACACAAAGCCGACCGTCAACACAGCCGAGCAGACGTTAAGACAGAATATCGACACTCTCGCGTTTTTGATTGGACTGCCGGTCGGAACTGACATTGAGCTTTCCGGAGAAATCGAGCCGAGATATGTTGATGCTGACACAGACGAGCTTCTTGAAAAATACGGCTCGAATGACTTGAGCATAAAATCGCTTCAAAACAGCATTGATGTAATCAATAAAAGCATGTCTGCGCTGAATTTAAGCACATGGGTGCCTTCGTTTGCGTTGAGCTACGGTCTGCAGCCTGTTTACACTGGTTCTGACGGAGCATGGCATTTTTACAAAGGAATCGGCAAGGACGATGAATGGTATGACTCTGGAAGTTTAAGCCTTACTTTGGCATGGAATATAACAAATATGCTTCCATGGTCGGCGACTCAGCAGCAGATAAAAGACTTGCGGCAAAATCTTTCAAAACTTGAGATTTCGATGGAAACTCTAAAAGAAAATCAGAAGGTGGAAGTAAGAAAAGCCGTTGACACCCTGAACCAGGCCCGCGAGCAAATTGAAGCGATGGGGCGGACAGTTGAGGTCGCGAAACGTGCTTATGATATGCAGTCACGCTCGTATAGAAACGGAACTACGGAATTTCTGGATTTGAAAGACACCGAAAGTTCATATAATCAGGCAAAACTAGGTCTTTTGAGCCAGAAAATGAGCTACATAACAGCTTTGCTGGATTTGGAAAACACTCTCAACACGAACCTTTCAGAAAAATGAACGGCATGGATAGAAAGCAAATTGCGTTAGTAAAAAAATAGAAATGGAGGAAAATATGAAACGGATTGAAAAAATTGCTTTTGTAGCGGCTTCGGTGATTGCCGCTGCGGCATTCTCTGGATGCGATAAAAATAAATCTGCCGGAGGCGAAGCGGCTTCTGAGGCGGAGCAGACTTTTGTTGTCGGAACAATGATTACAAAAGCTGGAAATTTTGATGATTATCTCGAATTTGGCGGCGACATCGCTTCTATGAATTCTGTTTATGTAATGCCAGACCAGGCTGGAAAAGTAACTAACGTTTTGGTGAGCGTTGGCGACATTGTTGCAAAGGGCCAGACAATCGCGTATGTGAATCCTTTGCGCGCGGGAGCGGTTTACAATGACAGCCCTGTAAAATCTCCGATTTCAGGAAGAATCACTTCGCTTCCGGTTACAATCGGATCGACTGTAAGCCAGTCGTCTTCAATTGCGAACGTTGCGAGAACAGATGATCTGGAAATCAGAATCAATATTGCGGAAAGGTTTGTGAGCAGAATCTCAGACAAGCAGAAAGCGACAATAACTTTTGACGCTTATCCGAACGTGGAATTTCCTGCGACTGTTTTTGAGATCAGCCCTGTTTTGGACACTTCCTCAAGAACAATGAGCGTAAAACTTCATTTTGACAATAAGGATCCACGGATCAAAGTCGGAATGTACGGGCGGGTAAAGCTTGTCACTGATTCAGTTAAAGATGCGATTGTTGTTCCTTCAAATGCTGTTGTTGTCCGTGAGCAGAAAAATTATCTTTTTGTTGTTCAGCCTCATTCTGACGAGATGTCGACAGTTAAGCTTGTGCCGATTGCCGCCGGAATTTCAGTTGACAACAAGACTGAAATTTCTGACGGCGTTAAGGCTGGAGATGAAATAGTTATAAAAGGAATGTCTCTTTTGAACGACGGCTCAAAGGTAAAGATTGTTTCTACAAGCAAGGCTGATTCTGAGTAGCAGGAGCGCTTTCTTGTGTTTTTATATCGTTATCCTTGTGAATATTAGGAGTGCTAAATGACATTTTCAGAAAAATGTGTGCATAAGCCAGTAACAACGACGCTTATTTTTATTCTTTCGATTGTTCTGGGAATTTTCTGTACTTTTCAGCTTCCGGTCGATATGTATCCGGACATGGATCTGCCGTACATGATTGTCTACACCTCATATGACGGGGCTGGTCCTGAGGAGGTTGAGCAAAGCGTTACAAAGACCCTTGAAAGCTCTCTTTCGGGCGTTTCAGGACTTAAAAAATTGCAGTCGCGCTCTATGGGTGGAATCTCGCTTGTGATTCTTGAATTTAACTATGGGACGAGCCTTGACGCGGCTGGAGGCGATGTCCGCGATAAGATTGACCTTGTGCGGAACTATTTGCCTGACGATGCCGATTCTCCTGTAACAATCAAGCTTGACCCTTCGATGATGCCGGTCATGAACCTTGCCTTAAAAGGAAACCGGACTCCGGAAGAGCTTAGAACTCTTGCTGAGGACACAATTGAGTCCCGCCTTGAGCAGGTTGACGGAATTGCTTCGGCGACAGTTTCCGGCGGACGCGAGAACTCAATCAATATCGATATTCCGCGCGACCGTCTTGAGGCTTACGGTCTTACAATCAGCACTGTCGCTCAGATGATAGGAATTCAGAACATCCAGTCTTCAGGCGGAACAATCACATCCGGAGACATTAACTATACAATTAAAAATGACGGAAAATACAAGTCGCTCGATGACATCAAAAACACAGTAATCTCGTATAAGGTCGGCTCTGACCAGACTGTAAAGACTGTCCGTCTCCGCGACATCGCCGATGTTTACGAGGGATTCAAGGATGTTTCAACGCTTGCTTATCTTGACGGCGAGCCTTGTGTAATGATTTCCCTGCAGAAGCAGTCTGGAAAAAACTCTGTCGAGACTGCCACTAAAGTGCGCGAAGTTATCGAAAAGATTAAGGCGGAAATTCCTGGCGATGTTGAGCTGATTGAAACTTCAAATACAGTTGATATTATCAAGCAGACAATCTCGGAAGTTGTAAGCTCTGTCGTTCAGGGCGCTTTGCTTGCGATTGCGGTTTTGTTCATCTTTTTGCGCTCTATGAAATCAACTTTGATTGTTGGAGCTTCAATTCCGATTTCAGTCATGATTACGCTTTTGTGTATGTATCTGAAGGGAATTTCTATTAACCAGATTTCGATGGCTGGTCTTTTGCTAGGTATCGGTATGCTTGTTGATAACTCAATTGTTGTCCTTGAAAATATTTACGCCTACATTGAACGCGGAACTAAGCCTAGAGTTGCTGCTATTCTTGGTTCGCAGGAAATGGTTACTTCAATCATGGGCTCGACACTTACTTCCGTATGTATTTTCTTGCCGATGATTGTTTTCCAGAAAAAGCTTGGAATGATGGGGCAGCTTTTCAACAACGTCGCATGGACAATCATATTTTCTTTGATGTCTTCTTTGCTGGTTGCGATGGCTCTTGTGCCTGTCTTGTGCGCAACTTTGGTCAGAAAGACTGAGATCACGAAAAAATCTGGCTTGACTTATTCTGTGAACCGCGCATTCAACAATTTCTTTGACTGGCTGGACAGAAAATACGCTGGCGGAGTAAAATTTGTTCTTCATCACAAGGCGGCCTGCATTATAACTTTAGTTGTTCTTTTTGTTGCTTCAATTGTCGCGGTAAAATTTGTTGGATTCACGTTCATGCCTGACTCAACTGCAAACTCTGTAGAAGTCGATTTTGAGCTTCCTGTCGGAACTAGAGTAGAAATTACAGAAGATACTCTGCGGGAATTCGAGGCGATGGCTTTGCAGGACTTGAAAGGCGTGAAATACTCGACTGTTACAGCCGGCGGAACAAGCATGCTTTCTTCTTCATCTGAGACAAATACAGGTTCTGTGACTTTTACTCTTTACGAGCCTTCTGAGCGTGAAAAAGGCTGGGATAACGAAAAATCCGCTAAGGCTAAGCTCAGAAAATACTTTACAATGTTCCCGGACACGGCGCTTTCATTTGCTGCGAATGCAAACAGCGCTTCAAGCTCATCAGGAATTTCCATCAGTGTTATTTCAGACGATCTTGACCATGTAAAATCAACTTCAAAGGCTATAAAAGAGCTTCTTGAATCAAAAGCCTCTGACTTGGTTTCTGAGGTTGAGTCTGACATGAAAGACGGACTTCCGCAGGCGAATATTATTTTTGACCGTGATCGGATGCAGGAATTCGGGCTCAATGTTTACAATATCGGAAACGAGATTTCTGGTGTTATTTCTGGAAAAACCGCAAGCCGATACACAAGAAACGGAGATGATATTGATGTCATTGTCCGCGTTTCAGAAAAAGACCGTGCGCGTCTGACAGATTTGGATTCAATTTCGATGGTTACTTCAAGCGGAAACAGAATTCCTCTTTCAAGTTTTGCGCATTTTGAGGAAACTCAGGCTCCTGTAACTATTTACCGTGAGAACCAGACTAGAATCTGCCATGTTACAGCAAAGCCTCTTCCAGGACTTTCTCTCGGCAATGTTCAGTCAGAAGTGATTTCCCTTATCAACGATAATATTTTGAAAGAGGACGATGTCCAGATTACTTACGGAGGCGACATGGAAGATATGATGGAGGCTGTAGCAAATTTCGGCCTTGTAATCATTCTTGCGGCGTTTCTTGTATTTGTTGTTATGGCATCTCAGTTTGAGTCTCTTGGCGACCCGTTCATCGTTATCTTTACAATTCCGCTTTCGTTTATCGGAGTTATGGCGATTTATGCGCTTACAGGAAACATGCTCAACGTTGTAACGATTATCGGTATGCTTGTTCTTGTCGGAACAATTGTAAACAATGGTATCGTGCTTGTTGACTACACGAACCTGCTGAGAAAGAGAGGCTATGAGCTTGAAGAAGCGTGTGTTCAGGCGGCGAGAAACCGTTTGCGCCCGATTTTGATGTCAACTCTTACAACAGTCATCTCGCTTATGCCGATGGCGTTTTTCCCGGGTGAAGGCTCAGCTTCAATGCAGCCGATTTCGCTTACTGTATTTGGCGGAATGACGTTCGGTTCGATTATGACTTTGTTCCTGATGCCTACGATTTATTTTATTTTCAATAATAGAAAATTGAAAAAGGCCGCTAAAAAGGCAGAAATGCTTGCGGCTAAGCAGCAGGTTTCAAAAGCGTAAAATCAGGGAAGCGGCATAGATTTGCGTTGCAAAAATCCTTGCTGCATATTTTCCTTTCGTTGAGAATGTGCATGCAAAGCCGATTTTTTGGATTTTTTCAGGAGATTTTAATGGGGTATTTGGAGAATATAAAAATTCACGCTGGAGTTCAGAAACGTGTTGAGCTAATTTTTTCGCAGGCTGTTGAGGAGGATTTTCAGCAGGAATTCAAAGAATCGAAGGTTGCCGCGAAATTCACAAAGCTTGCGAATGTTATGGGGGCAGGATTTTCAAATCCCCGGCTCGGAGATTCGGTTTGGCCTGAACTTAATATGATGTATATCATCTATTGCAGCGAGGAGGATATGAATAAAATCGTTTCGATTGTTGAAAAACTCCGTGAAAAGTACATGGGCGAGGGAATTGCCTGCTTTGTGAGCGAGTCAACAGAAATGTAGAATTTCAAGAAATCTGTAAAATTTAAAAAATCAAAATTCACAAACGGAGAGTCCGCGTTCTTATGCGGGCTCTTTCTTTTTGCTTTTTGTTTTTTTTGGATTTATAATTTTAAATATGGAAATATTTAAAAATGTCGCAGAATATTATGATGAGCTGTATCCTGTTTCAGAAAAACAAAAGAATTTTTATAAGAATGAGACAAAATCGCTGGGAAATCCAGTTCACTTTTTGAATGTCGGTTGCGGAACGGGTGTTTTCGAGATTTATCTTTCAAAACTTGGCGCAGATGTGACAGGCCTTGAGATATGTCCTGATTTTCTTGAATCTGCAAACCGCAAAAGCCGTACAATGCTTATGTCTGTCCGTTTTTTTCAGATGAGCTATCTTGAAATGGCTCGTTATCTGGGGAAAGGCTTTTACAATGTGATTTCTATTCTTGACGGAAGAATTATGTTTATTCATGACAAAACTTTGCTCGCAAAATTTTTTTATGACTGCAGGCAGCTTTTAAGCGAAAATGGAAAGATAATAATTTCGCTTCCGAATTTTGAGAAATTTGCCGGTGAAAATGTTGCGCTTCCGGAGCGGGAAAGCATACGTGTGAAGCTTTGCTCAGAAATCAGGACAAATCAAAACGGAAAAACAGAAATATTCCAAAAAATTACGACTGGAAATGGAAAAATACTTCCTGTAACAGAGAATGCGCCAATCCAAAAAATTACTGCAGGGCAGATCAGAGAACTCGCTGAAAAATCAGGATTCTGCTCAGTGCGTCTTTATAGCGGATTTGAGTATGAGCCTTTTGGATCTGATTCTGACGAGATTGTAGCTGTTTTAAGTTGAAGCCGCTGTTTAGTTTATCTTCCAGCGCCCGTTTTCCTTGAAGAATCTGCTTCCTGGAATTTCAAGAATTCTTCCGTCTTCGCTTTGCATTCTGATTATGGCTCTGAGAGGATTCACATCTGTAATTCTGAAATTTGAGCCGTCATAGAAAATGTGAAGACCTTCATTCGGAAGTTTTTTTCTCGCTTCTGAATAGCATTTGCACTCATAGCTTAGGCAGCATAGAAGTCTTCCGCATTGTCCGCTGATTTTTGTGGAATTAAGAGAGAGATTTTGCTCTTTCGCCATTTTGATTGAAACAGGAGGAAGCTTGTCGCCGATTGTGTGGCAGCAGTAAGGCCTGCCGCAAACTCCAAGCCCGCCTGTGATTCTGCTTTCATCGCGGACACCAATCTGCCTTAGCTCAATTCTCATCTTGAAAATTCCGACCAAATCTTTTACAAGCTCACGGAAGTCTACACGGTTGTCGCTTGAAAAGAAAAAAAGCGCTTTCGGTTCATCAAGCAGGAAATGCACTGCAACGAGCTTCATATCAAGATTATGGTAAGCGGCTTTTTCCTTGAAAGTCTTGAACGCTTCATCTTCTTTTGCCGCAAGCTCGGCCGCCTTGTTCAAGTCTTTTTCTGAAGCCTTTCTTTCAATCGTGATTAGATCGCCTTTTTTGATTGCGACGGGATGGTTCACTTTTCCAAGCACGCTCGCCAAGTCTTTTCCGTATCTTGTAGGAATCACAACGTGCTCGTCTGTTTTTAGCTCTTCTATGTTTTTAGGAAGAACCGCGTATACAATTTCGCATGAATATTCAAGTTTTGTGCTGTAGAGGTTTTCTGGATAAATTATTTCCTCGTCGGAATCATTTTTTCTGTATTCGTTGTCCTCGAGCTGAGAAATATCCTCATTTTCGTAATTTATATCTTGTTCAAAAATATCGCTCATCTTTGAAAACTCCTCATCTTTTGATTTTTTCAGATTAGATTTTTCTTATTCAACTAGCAGGTCAAGAATAAGCCCCTGAATTTCTTCGACTCTTGCAAGGAGATTCAGATTTCTTCCATGTGTAAAAAGCATTTCAGAAGCAAGCTGATTCAGTTTTTTATCGATTATTTCGATTTGATAGAACGGACGGATTAATCTTCCGTTTCGGAGCCTTCTTTCTGGCCGTGTGTTTATGAATTTATAGTTTACCTTGACAATGTATTTCATGAATTGGCTGACTTTCCGTCGGAATTTTTCCATGTTTTCTGCGCTTTGGAAGCTTTTTAGCTCTTCGCCTGCAAAATCCATCGCATCTTTCAGGTAATTCACCGCGTCCTGAGTTTCCATTCCGGCGATTTCAGGCGGAAGCCCCTGTGAAACAAGCTCGGAGGTTTCTTGCGCTTTCTGAAAAACTGATTTAAATGAAGATTTCTGATTTTTCTCCGTTTTTTTAGCTTTTTGAGCCGCTGCTTGCTGTGCCATTATGCTTTGTGAGGCAAGCATCTGAAGCGGCTGATTGTTTAAAGTCTGATTTATCGTGTTAAGTTCAGCCATTAATCGCCTTGCTCTTTATTGAAAGTTTTTCAGAAAAAAGTTTTGTTTTCTCTGCAAATTCCTCTTCGTTTCGCAGGGCAATGCAGTGTCCGTGAAAAATCACGTTTTCTTCGATTTCAAGATTTTTCGTGCAGATGTTTCCGATTACGGCAGATGAAGCTAAAAGCTTGATTCCGTTTGGCGCATAAATATCGCCGATTACGATTCCGCCAACAACTGTTGAAAGCGCGCTTATATTTCCGTTTATTCTGGCCTTATTTCCGATGATTATGTTTCCGGTTGAGTCCAAATTTCCGTCAATGTCACCGTCAACGCGGATAAAACCGTTTGCTCTTACATCGCCTGAGACAGCGGAGCCAGCGCCAATTATTGTATTTATCGAAATATCATCAGTTAAAAAAGCCATATTATTTTGTAATTTTTACGTTTACGTATTTTATTGGGTCAACAACATCTGAACCGATATGAACTTCATAATGAAGATGCGGACCTGTTGAAATTCCTGTGTTTCCGATTGTTCCGATTATATCTCTTTGCGAGACATACTGACCTTTTTTTACACGGACTGTGTTCATATGGCAGTAACGTGTATAGATTCCGTGTTTGTGCTTAATGATCACATAGTTTCCGAATCCTGAATCATAAGTCACAGTTACAACCTGGCCGTTTGCAGTCGCAAGAACAGGATCCCCAGACCGCCATGTTGAAATGTCAAGTCCTTTATGGATGTACCAGTTCCCTGTGATAGGGTGCGTTGTTTGCCCGAATGGCTGAGAAATATGTCCGATTCCGCCTTTTACAGGCCAGATATTTGGAATGTCAGCGAAAAGAGTCTCTTGGCTTTCAAGCATTTTTCCAATTTGTTCGATTGGCTGGATTGCGCTTTCAAGATACGAAGAAAGCTGTCTCATGTCGCTTGCTTCTCTTGTTGAGCCTGCCACCCGGTCTTGAGTATCAAAAAGCGAATTCAAGTCGCTGTCAGAAGCTGTATTTTTTGCGGCGGTTGAAGACTGATTTATTCCCAAAAGCGAGAGAGTCTGGGTCAACGAAGACTTGAATCTTTTTGCGGTCTGAAGAACGTTGTTGTTTTCGTCACGGAGCTCATCAAAACTTGCTAAAAGTTCTCTGTTTTCTTTCATCGAGCGTGAAAGCTCTGCGGAAATACCCGCATCGTGTTTTTTGAAATAGACAAATGATGAAATAACACCGACTAGAAGAATACAGCCAAGTGCAAGCGCAAATATATTTGTTCTAAAATTTATAACTTTTCCCTGTGAGTGCGGAACAATCATTATTGTAAGCTTGCTGTCGCAGATATGGAAGAATTTTACGAAAAGGCTGCCGACAGTGCCAAGTCCACGGCGAAGTGCATTTAAAACAGAAGAAACGGCATTTTTTTCAAGCTTTTTGTAATGTCTTGTCTTTGCCACTTAAATTACCTCAACTTATTATCGGATATAGAAATCCAACTACTAATTTTAGCATAGTCATCAAAAGTAGTCAAAACACCTAACGCAAATCAAAATCAAAGAAAAAATGGGGTTGTCATTAAAAAATGCTCAATTTGACAACTAAAACTTTCTCTGCTATTCTATATTTATCGTCAAGAACCAATCTTTTGGTTACACTGATTTCTGGCATTGAACCGAATTCAGTGTTTTTTCTATATTTTCATTTCTTTTTGGATGTAAGCCATGAAATTTTTTGATACTCACGCCCATATCGGGCTCATTTATGAGGACCCGATAGAACAGTTACGCGTTATTCAGCAAGCTAAACAGGCTGGAGTTAAGCGCATTGTAAGCATAAACAACAGTCTCCTTGATTTTAAAAAAGTTTATGCTAATCTGAAAGCGATGCCAGGAGTTTATCATGCTGTAGGTGTCGCTCCGATGGAGGTTTCTCATCCTGGAAAGGACTGGCAGCAGACAATTATAGACGGACTTAAGCTTCCTAATGTTGTTGCCGTCGGAGAAACGGGGCTTGACTATTACAAGGCTTTCGGCGATAAGCGTTCGCAGACGGAGCTTTTTATTACTCAGCTTGAAATCGCTAAAAAATATGATAAGCCGGTGATAATTCAGAACCGCGATGCTGGAAAAGATGTTTTCAATATTTTAAAAGAGAGAATTCCTCCTGCTGGCGCAATTTTGCATTGCTATGGTGAAAATGCTGCCTATGCAAAAGCGTGTCTTGATGCTGGCTTGAATGTATATTTCTCATTTGCGGGAAATTTGACTTACCGCAATGCGAGAAATCTTCACGAGACAGTCTTGAACATTCCTCATGATAAAATTCTGATTGAGACTGAAAGTCCGTTTATGATTCCTGCAGAATATCGGGAAAAAAAGCGCACTATGCCTGCTTACTTGCCTTCTACCGCGAAATTCCTCGCAGAAATGCTTGAAATTCCACTTGAGGATTTATGTGACCTTTTGTGGACAAACAGCTGCAAGGCTTTTAATTTGCCGGAAGCCTAAAAACAGGTCTGCGTTTTATTTTCTGTATTGAGCCTAAAATATGAAATCGTTTTATCACCCTGTAAAAATCGGCGCGCTTTGTCTTGACGGAAATATCTTCCTTGCTCCAATGGCGGATGTTTCCGATGCGAGCTACCGTTCTATCTGTGCTGACTGCGGAGCGGATTTTGCCTATACGGAGCTTATAAGTTCTGAAGCTTTAGTCCGCGGCAACAGAAAAACTTTTGATATGATGGTTCGCGCACCGAACGAGAAGGCGTATGCGGTTCAGATTTTTGGTTCTGATGCCTGGACGATGGCGGATGCGGCCCGAGTTGTTCTTGAAAGGACTTCTTGTGAGCTTCTTGATATTAACTGCGGCTGTCCTGTTCCGAAAGTCACGAAAACTGGAGCCGGAAGCGTTTTGACCCGCGAGCCGGAAAAGCTATATGAAATCACAAAAGCTGTTGTTGAGGCTGTTTCAAATTTCAGCGGGAAGAGAAAAAACAGGTTTGGAGATATTGCTGAATACGAGCCGGTTCCTGTAACTGTGAAAATCAGAACAGGCTGGGACAAAAATCATATGACATATAAAGAATGTGCTGACGCTGCGATTTCAGCTGGAGCCAAGGCTATTGCGCTGCATGGCCGGACTGCGGTTCAGGGATACGAAGGGCAGTCTGATTGGAATGCGATTTCTGAGCTTGTTGGCTTTGTCAACGGAAGAATACCTGTTATTGGAAATGGAGATGTGAAAACTCCTGAAGACGCCAAAAATATGTTTGAGCAGACAAAATGCGATGCCGTGATGATTGGCCGTGGAGCGCGCGGAAACCCGTTTTTGTTCACAAAAATAAGGGAATATCTGACAACTGGAAAAATACCTGAAATCCCTGTTGCTAAAAGCATCGAGGCTGGCTTTAAGGAGCTTAATCTTTTGGTGGAAGCTTTCGGAGAATTTCCTGCTTGCATGAAAATGCGCGGAAGATTCTCCAATTATATGAAAGGCTTTGACGGTGCAAAGGAATTCCGCCAAAAGATAATCCAAGCGAAAAGTGTCTCGGATTATGAAAACCTTTTTTCAGAATTCCTCCGCAAATAAGAATATTAAAATTTCGCTTTTCTAAGACGAACTTCTTCAATGTTCTCGCTGAAAAGCTCGCGCAGATCGTTCAGTCCCAATGCCATCAGCGCCATTCTGTCGATCCCCATTCCCCATGCGAGAACTGGGCAGTTGAGTCCCTGTGCTTCTGTGACTTCCGGGCGGAAAATTCCGGCTCCGCCGAGTTCAAACCAGCCTAAAACAGGGTGCTTGATATGAACCTCAACAGAAGGCTCTGTGAACGGGAAATATCCTGGAACGTACTTTACTTCTGTAGCGCCAGCAACTTCCTTTGCAAACATTTCGAGCATTCCGAGCAAAGTGCGTAAATTTACCTCATCGCCGACAATGATTCCCTCTGTCTGGTAAAAGTCAGAAAGATGAGTCGCGTCAACTTTGTCGTATCTAAAGCAGCGCACAATTCCGAAATATTTTCCAGGATTCTGTGCCTTGTGGAGCTGATGAGCTGAAAGAACAGTTCCCTGTGAACGCAAAACTAAGCGGCGTGTGAATTCATGGTCGAATTCGTAGTTCCAGCCTCGTGAGCCTGTTTTTCCGCCGTTTTTATGCACTTCTGCGACGTTTGAAAGCCATGGCTCTTCGATTTTCTTTGCATGTGTAGGATTCTTGATTCTGTAGACATCGTGAATATCGCGGGCTGCATGGAACTGAGGCATAAAAAGCGCGTCTCCGTTCCAGAATTCAGTCTCAACTAGAGGACCATCGTACTCCTGAAATCCGAGCGAAACCAGTTTGTCTTTGACATGTTCGAGAAACTGAACGTAAGGATTTGTTCGTCCCGGAATAATTCTTGCTGGCGGAATAGAAATATTGTATCCGCGGAAAGTTCCGTTTTTCCATTCTCCAGATGCGAGCATTTTTGGTGTTAGTTCGCCAATCTCGTTTCCTGTGATTCCTGCTTTTTTAAGCTCGTCAACAACATCCTTTGAATCTGGTGTGAGCTTATAAGCGATTGTTTCTCTTTCAACAATTTTAAAAGGCGAATCTGCTGATCCGCGTTTTTTTGCGTAATTTGCGATTGTTTTTTGCTCGTCATCTGAAAGTTCTGATTTGTCAAGCTGGCCGTTTTTTGCAACCGCCGCTTTTTCAAGGAGTGAACGGACTGTCGTTATATTTCCCGGAATTTCTGCGCCTGTATATCCGGCTTTCTTGTCTGAATTCATCTTTAGGACACCAGATTTTGAAAGCTGGCCGAACGCTGAGCCTACATCTTTTTGGTCGAGTCCTGTTCCCGCTGCAATTTCCGGAAGCGTTTTTGCGCCGTTTTCTTTTACAAATTTAATGATTTTTTCTTCTGGAATACCATCTTTTGCGTAAGATCGTCCAAGCTCTGTAATCTCATAAAAAGTATGCTGGGTTTTGCTCACGGTTGCAATGAGACCTTTTCCGCTCAGCCATGAAAAAGCCTGATTTGCGTGTCCTTCCTTGTAGTCCAGCTCTTTCTGAAGTTTTTCCGATGTAAGCTCATCGTTTTGCGAGTAGTGAAGAAGAACTTTTGTTTCAAGCGGATGAAGATTCTTGATGATATTCTGAACGTCCATTTTTTATTAACTCCAAATCTATAAAAATTTTGAGCCAGCCCCGTTTAGAAGCCGGCTCACAAAAAATCTAAAAAAAACTCTTAGCGGTAAAACTTTACATAAGACGAATAAGTCGCCCATTTCAAGTTTCGCTCATCCTTAAAGTATTTTATAGAATCTCGTTTGAGATATTTGTAAGAATAATACTGGTTCTGCTTCTGGAAGTCCTGAAGACAAGCTAGGACCGAATTCATTGCTTCTCCTTGATCATAAGAAACTGCCATACAAGTGTAGTAGATATGAACTTCATCTGTGAGCGGTGTATATTCAATCTGAACTTTAGCTGTCTTGTTAGTAACATGCTGCTCCTCAGGCGTGATTGTTCTTGTCAATGAGTCCTGTGGCTCTTTAAGCAAATCTGCTGCTTCATCAGAAAAAGCAAGTCCTGAAAAACACATCAGCGCAACAATTATAGCAAAAATTTTTTTCATTTTCTCCTCCAAACACACGGCTTTTTAGAATCTCTTATCTAAAAAGTCTTATACTCTATTATTCTATCTGATTCCATAAAAAAATCAAGGGTAACCATGTACCGGCCGGCATCTATGCCGATCACAGGCGGCTTGCTTATAATCGCTTTGCCGATAATTTCTTTCGGTTTTGTTTTTACATGGGCCCGTTCAAAAGTTCTGACACCTTGCTTTAACGCTTCTCCGCAAGCTTTTTGGATTCCTTCGAATCCTTCTGAAAGCGGCGCATAGCCGACTCCCCGTATATTCCTGAAAGCGGCGCTTTTCCATGAGTTATAAAGCATCGTTTGGGCTGGAGTTCGGTCGTATTCTACCCAAACATTAAGCCTTTGATCTTTAATCCACGGGCTTTCATATTTTATCTTTAAGATTTCCTGGTCAGATATTTCCTGAACTGGCGAAAAATCAAAGTATTCTTGGACATTTCTTTTTTTATCATAAGGCGTGTAGTCGAAATTCCAGCCATAGATCATTCCAGAGATGATAAAAGGCACTGTTTCCTTGATTTTTGAGATTGGAAGAGAATTCAAGTTGTCTTTATGCTGAAAATCGTCGATTCCAGGAACCGCTTCTGTTGAGGCCCAAAGCGAAATTCTTATTTTCTTTTCAAGAGAAACTTTCTGTGAGAAAAGTGAGGCGAATTGGAGCGCAAAAAAAATGGCTAAAACAGGCTTGAATTTCTTAAAAATGAAACGCGCGAATCCGGATGAATGTAGCATGAATTTAAATACAGATGCGCATCCAAGAAAAAGTTTTGAGAGCTTGTTTTTAAAAAACGCTGTTTGCCGCGGCTTTGCAAGCATGGAAATTTCCGCTGAATGAAGATTTGAATCTTTTTGCCTCAAATTATTTTCTCCAGGAATTTTTCCAAATCTTTAGCGGATTTATTCCCATCCGCACGACAAAATATAGGAATGCGACCGCAAATCCTGCCAGGTGTGTGTAATGCGCAATGTTTGAGCTTCCGATAAACTGACTTCCAAATTCGATAAGAGCGTAGAGAAGCACAAGAATAGGCGCCGGTATCGGAATTATTCCCCAGATGTAGATGACAGATTTTGGAAAGATGACAGCGTATGAAAAAAGAATTCCGTAGATTGCGCCGCTTGCTCCTACGAGGCTTGCCATGTAATCTCCCGTAAGATAGTAAAACGCTACCGAGAAGAGCCCGCTGAAAATTCCTGTCACAAAATATAGCAGAAGAAATTCTTTTGTTCCGACCGCGCGCTCTACTGTCGAGCCGAAAAAAAGGAGACCAAGCATATTGAAGAAAATGTGGCTCCAGCCGCCGTGGATAAACATATATGTTGCTGGCTGCCAGAACATCTTGCTGAAAACAAATCCCGCGACATTCAGGGCAAACGCGTTTTCATTCAATCTGAAGATGTTGAAGAAATTGAAATAGAAAAAAACTGCCGCGTTAATGGCAATTATCCATAAGGTTGCGTTCTTGTAGCTGTATCTGAAGGGTTTTCGCAGTATATTGTTCATCAGGATTCAACCTTTATTTCTGAAATTAGCTTTGGATCGGCAAAGGTCACTTTGTTTCTCCCGCTGCGTTTTGAAACATAAAGAGCCTGGTCGGCTTGGTCAACGAGAATTTTTGGCGAGGTGACAGGATTCTCTATTGAGTCGAATGTTGAAACACCGACCGAAATTGTTACTTTTACATGCTGGTTTTCATAGCAGAAGTCGTACTGTTCGATTTTGCTTCGGATTCTGTCGGCGACAGTCATTGCATCCTCTTTTTTTGTCTGGTCCAGGAGAATTGTGAATTCCTCTCCGCCGTAGCGCGCCGCTAAATCCTGGCTTCTTATTGAAGATTTCATGATTTTTGCGACAGTCTGAAGAACGTAGTCGCCGCAGGCATGCCCGTAAGTGTCGTTAAAACGCTTGAAGAAATCGATGTCGAACATCACTATTGAAAGATTTTCCGTATTTGTCAAAGCGGTGTCGAGCTTGTCTGTCAGAATATTGAAGAAAAAATATTTCAGCTTTAAATGAGTCATCATGTCAGTTGATGAGCGCTCGACTAAAGCCGCATTGTTGATGGCGATTGCCGCAAGAGAAGCGATTCCTGCGATTTGCTCTTTTTCATATGCGCTGTATCCGTTTTCTTCCGACAGGGTGATTCTTTCTCCCAAAACGAGAATTCCGTTTAGATGGCTGTGCTGCATCAACGGGACGACAAGCGATGGGTGAAGCGACAAAAGAACGGAAATGTCTGCCTTGCTGTCAAGCCGGGCTGCAATCTCGTCCATTGAAAGAGGAGTCGGGCTGCTTTCAAGAAGTTTCACAAGCTCGTCTGTTGTCGGGATCACATAATGAATATTCGGGTCGATGTCAATTCCGCTGTAGTTTTCGTCAAGCTGATAATTGTCGCTGTTTAGCGCGTCGAGAACAAAAACTCCTGCGCCAAGCACATGGAACTGTCCCATGCATGTGTACAAAATCGACTCAATAAGTTTTGAGAATTCAAGCATTGAGCAAAGCGACCGTGAAATTTCAAGAAGCTGCTGAAGATCATAAATCTTTTTTTCGTACTGGCCGATGATTTCCTGGACATTCAAATTAGTTGTCTTGATTGAAACCTTGTTATTCATGGTCGTTTTCCATGTCTCCGATGATTGCGTAGTTCTTCATGATTTTAAGGAACAGTTTCCAGTTTCCGTGCTGCTGCTCAATTATTCCAGAACCGTCTCTGTTTCTTGTTGAAGAAAGCAAAACTTTTATGTTTGAAACTATGTCTGATTTTGATTTTTTTGCGTCTATGATAAGTTCTCCGATTTCTCTGTATAAATCAAAAAAACTGCTTGCGCATTCTTGTACTAGCTTATGGGCCTGATCATTTATATTATCGACCATGACACCGACTTTTTTAAGAAAATCTGAATCTCGTTTGCTGTCTTGAATCAGCCCTGTGAGTTCCGCCGCGTCATTTTTCTTTTCGCGGTCAAAGGAATTCTCAAAGTCGCTGATATCCTGGTTTATTTCATTGACGGCGTAAACAATAGAAGAAAACCTTGTTTTGTAGTCGGAATTGTTGAAAAATCCCTCGATTACAATGTTATTCAGAACGTTCATAACCGCATCGGTCATGTAGGTCGCCATGAAAGTCTTGAGAACTTGAAGAGGCGTAATCCAGACAAATGAGAAAGGCGTATTTGCTCTGAGGAGATTGTTTGTTTCTGTGTTGTAGGTTTTAAGCTCGAGAACCGGACCATCATTGAAAAGTTCCTTGATTTCAAAAGAAACCGTGTAGTCTTTGATTTCTCCCTTGATCCGGTCGCTGTCCGAGACGAATTTTCCCTGAAATCCTTCAATAAAACTTTTTAGGGAATTTGACTGGTAGGTGGTTGTGTCGAGAACTGGCTTGGGATCCTTTTTTCCGAGGCAGATGATTTTTCTGATTACATCCACGGTGAGATATTTGGTTAGAACTGAATTGATTTTCCGCAAATTCTGAAGGATTTCCTGCTGCTCTTTCTCGGAAAGCTTATTTCCGCTGCTAAGCTGCTTAAGCGCGATAATAGCCCTTGCTTCGGCTGAGTCAAGCTCAAAATTTCCAAGTATGTAGTAAAAATCCATCAGGACCGGCTCTGCTTGCTCTGGAAGAGCGGAATGGACATTTCCAAAAGACGATGATGTGATTCCGTCAAAATTTGAATCGAAATTTTTTATGATGTTCACATAATTAAACCGGCAGATGTCGGCGAGCTGTTTTAGCTTTGATATTGTCTGGTCGATTTTTGTGAATTCAGGAGTTTTCAGCTGTCTTAAAATCGATTCTAACGTGTGTTTCTGGCTATCGAGAACTTTGTTGATTGGCAAGTCTGAATCAACAACAGCTTTTTTTCTTGATTCATAAGAAAGTTTCCCTATTTTTTCCTGCGTGTCAGGCGAGAATCCAGTTACAATCAGCTGGCTTTCAAAAAGCTTTGCGCGGTGAACATTTTCCGAATTGATTGTCGACGATAGAATGTCATCAATGGGCTTCGTGTTTTCATATAAGACTCTGAAAAGCTCGGCTAAATTCGGCTGGAGCATTCCGCTTTTGTAAATCTGGAAAGGAAGGGCTTTCAGCTCGTTTTCAATTTTGTGAAGCTCTGTGCGTTTTTTTACCTCTGGTGAAGAGCTCATGAAGATTGACTGAAAAAAGTCTGTGAACGCCTGAAGAAATCCCATGCCTTAATTCTAATTCCAAAAAAAGATTTTAACAACTTCTAAAATCGCGTTTGGCCAATAAGTTGCTGCGATATTTCTTACCAGTCTTTGATTAAAAGCAGGCAGCCTTCCTTGACGCTTACTTTTGCGGTCTTTCCTTTCGGAACTTCGTTGCTCACTCCGTACTGGTAGGTTATAGGAATTTCCGCGTTCTCAAGATTGTAAAGCGCATCTTTTATTGTGACTCCTCTTGCTGTTCCGGAAATATTCAGCAGAGAAAAATAAGAGAATTTGTCTTCGATTTTGATTTCTTCTTGGCCGACAATTTCAATCTCAGAATAATCGTCAAGCATGAGCGCTCTGACTTTTTCCTCGCGGCATTTTAAAAGCATTGAAATGTTTCCTAGCGTGTGGTCTAGCCTGCCTCCAATCATTCCTGCGAAAAGAAAATCCTTAAAGCCCCGTGAAAGCGCTGTTTTTAGAGCGAATACAGAGTCTGTGTCGTCTTTTTCGTGAGGAAGAACGATTGTTTCCACATCAAGATTGGGATTTTCGTGCGAATCAAAATCTCCGACAATCAGATTTGGATTTATGCCAAGTTTTTCAATATGATCGAGGCCGCCGTCGCAGACAATAAAGAAGTCGTCTGGCCGGAAATATTTCCGGATTTTCCGGTAATCAGAAATTTTTGCGGCGCCGATTATTACACACCGATTCATTTATTTATTTCCCCAAAAATTACCCGCGCGGCTGCGGAAAAAAGCAAAGAGAGAATTTTCTATTGCCACGGCAATATTTTCCGCAGATTCTCACGGAACAAAAATTACAAGGAGGTTGCGCTTTCTGGTGAAGCGACGTCTTTTTCTTGCGTGCCGGATGATTTTGTTCCGGACTCCTTATTTTCTGGAATTTCGTCTTTGTTTTCAGAATTTTCTTCAGATTTTTTGAAAGACGGATTCTTCTCTTTTTTGTGTTTTTTGCCCATGTCTTTTTTTATTTTAAAGTCGAACAATGTTTTTGACTCTTCGTCTTTGTTTTTCTGTTCGGCGAATTTTTTCTCTGGATTTTCCTTCTTGTTTTTTCTGCAGCGAAAAGTGAACGGAATCATAATGATTGCGCCTGCTAAAAATGAGACGGCTGCCGTCAGAAAAACAGGAACATTCTGGGCTGTCCTGAAAATAAAATTTATGTTGCAGCGGTTGTCCAAATTCGCGCCTGCAAAAATTGTGACGATAAGCAGCAAAATAATTGTTCCAATTAAACGTACCGGCATATTTAGCCTCCCATAAAAAGCCAATGGGGAATAGCAATTTCCGATTTGGCGTTTTTAACGCAGCTGATAAGGAAGTTTGCAACGCAAACTTGTGAATAAAAACTTAGACGCTTCTTTTAGGCAAAGTTTTTATTACGCCTCCTTGTTATATGGTATAGATGCTGAAACCGGGCGGTTTTCTGCCTGCCCTTAATTCAGCATGACACTGCTTTTTAATCAGTTAGTTCTCCCCTGAATGTGTTTCCATTTAAACCTGTGATTTTGACTTTCACAAAAGAGCCGATCAGTTTTTTGTCGCCGGAAAACGCGATTCTTTCATTCTGTTCGGTTTTTCCTAAAAGCTCATTTTCGCTGTTGCGGGATACAATGTCTGCAAGCACTTCGATTGTCTGACCGATTCTAGACCGCATAACTTCTTTAGTGATTTTTTCCTGAAGCTCAATGACTTTCGCAAGACGCTGTTTTTTGATTTTTATGTCAATCTGATCCGGGAATTTTGCGGCTGGAGTTCCTTCGCGCGGATTGTAAAAATACATGAAAGCGCTTTCAAAACGGACTTCGTTCATCAGTGTCAACACTTCCTCGAACTGCTTGTCTGTTTCGCCTGGAAATCCGACCATCAAGTCTGTTATGATCTGCGTTCCTGGAAGATTATCGCGAAGTTTTTTCATTAGGTCGATAAATTCTTCCCTCGTGTTTTTGCGGTTCATTCTTTTTAAAATTTCGTTGTTTCCATGCTGAACTGCGATATGAAAGCCGCGGCAGATATGCGGATTTCGCTTGCAGACTTCTATCAGCTCATCTGAAAAATCGTTCGGGTTGCTGGATTCAAAACGAATCCAGTTTATTGTCGAGTTTGTCTCGTCGATGTGGCGGCAGATTTTTTCAAGAAGCTCTGGAAAACTTGTTCCGTCTTCGCCTTTGTAAGCGTTCACGTTTTGGCCAAGAAGCGTTATCTCCTTGACTTTTGATTTTGAGAGAAAATCGATTTCCTTTAGAATCTGCTCGACTGGTCTGCTGACTTCTCTTCCTCTGACGTACGGGACGATGCAGTAGGTGCAGAAATTGTTGCATCCGTGCATAATCGGAACGAAGGTTGAGAATGCTCCCTGCTCATAAGAATTCGCCGCGAATGTGTAGGATTTTTCTTCCTCGATTTTAAATCCTTTTCCGCCGTTTTCAATATTCTGCAGGATTTCGCCGAATTTGTATTTTCCGAATGTTCCGACAACGTAGTCAATCTGCGGGAATTTTTCCTGGATTGAATCAAGGAGTCTTTCCGCCATGCAGCCCATAAGCACAAGATTCAAAGGAACCGCCCCGTTTTTTTTGGCGAATTCAAGGGCGAATTTCATTTCTTCCATGCGGACTTTTGTGTTTGTGTCTAACATTCTGATTTTCTTTACGCCGGCAAAGTATCCGAGACGTCCAAAAATTCTTTCTTCTGCAGAGCCTCTGACCGAACAGGTGTTTATGACAACGATGTTCGCCTCTTCCGCATGTTCTGCCTTTGTCCATCCGCGTGAAATCATAAGCTGTTCGACCGCCGCGCTTTCTGCAATGTTCATTTCACAGCCGTAAGTCTCAAAAAAATAAGTCATATTTCCTCAATAAAATTAAATAAAAAATTAAAATGCTTCTAAAAAATCAAAACCGTCAATTTAATAGGGAGCGTTTTTAATTTTCTCCCAATTTTGACGTTTTTTAGCTTTCTGCTTTCTTCTCATATTTAGTCAAAAATTCTCTGATAGGCTCAAACCATTCTTTTCCGTTTTTGCTTTCTGAAAGGTATTTTTCAAAGCTCGTCTTGATATGGTCTTTTACCTGAAAAGCTTCCTCAAAGCTGAATCCTTCCGGATTCTTGAACATATCGCCGATGAATTTCCGGGCGTCATCAGCCGAGAATAAATTTCCGAAATTAGCCGCAACGAGATAGAGCGCCGCCGGAATGCAGTTTACGCTGTGTTGCTTTACATAAAGAACTGTTTCAGCAATTTCAACTGCCCCATCATAAAGCTCTTTTAGCCAGTTCTGCTTTTCTTCTGGCGAAAAATCGTTCTCCTCAAAAATTTTTCTGTAGAATCCATAGGCAAGCGCGACTGTGGCGATGTGGAGCGAAGGAACGCAAAGATAATGCGGATCAAGTGCATGTATCTGGCGGAACTCTCGCATCTCCTTGTAGTTTGGCCTGTCTGTCGTTGTCAGGCGGAAATGATAGATTTTGCCAGCTGCCTTGTAAAGGTTTCTGAAATTTTTCATCCAGAGCTTTGTGAGATAAGACGCTTTCCATGAGCCGAATTTTTTCACAAGCATCGAAAGAGGCCGGACCCAAAGATTTATAAAGTCAAGATAAACGGAAACTTTTGACGGAGTGAACGGAATTTTCTTGTCTAGCGGATGGTCAACATGGACAATCGGAATGTGAAGAATATGAAGCTTTTCAAAAAACTGGAGGAAAAAGAATTCCTTTAGAATTGTTGAAAAGCATCTGAAATTTGTAAGAACTGCGCGCGGCGCAAAAAGAATTCTCGCATAAGCGACAAGCGGACTGAATGACCTTAAATTTCTGTCGTTAAAATATTTTGTTTTCATTTTTCTGTTCTGATTCTACTGTAATATTGAAAATAGTACAAAGCCGGAAACGCTGCGGAATCTTGGCTTGAAAGCGGATTGCATTTGCCGCGGGCCGAAAAAAATGTTTCTGAGCCGTTTTTTTTGCCGTGATTTCTCAGACGGTTTCTGCCCGCGGCTGTCTTGTCATCTATGCGATTTTCTATTTTCCGAACACTTCCTTCGCGATTGCGACGCTTGTCATTGCATCTTTTGCGTAATAGTCTGCTCCGATTTTTGCCGCATAGTCTTCGGTGAGAACTGCTCCTCCGACCATTATCTTGCAGGATTTTCCATGTTCGCCAAGTTTTTCGCGGAGAAGATTTATTGTCGTTTCCATGTTTGCGACAGTTGTTGTCATAAGCGCGCTGAGCCCTACGAGCTTAATGTCTCCCTCAAGAACCGTGTTTACGACTTTTTCATAGGGAACGTTTTTTCCGAGGTCAACAACTGTGTATCCGTAGTTCTCGAGCATTGCCTTTGTGATGTTTTTTCCGATGTCGTGAATATCGCCGAAAACTGTGCAGATTACGATTGTTCCTTTTGATTCCTGTTTTGTGCCATGGCTTTCAAGATATGATTTTATGACAGCGAAACTGTTTGAGACTGTGTCTGCGGCAAGAAGAAGCTGCGGAAGGAATTTTCTTCCAATTTCGAAGTCTTTTCCGACAATATCGAGCGCGGGAACAATGCAGCGGTCGATTATTTCAACAGGCTGCGAGCCTTCCTCAAGAAGTTTCGCCGTTGCTTCTGCGCTTGAGTCCTTGAATCCTTTTGTGATGATTTCAATCATTCTGTTTTCGGATTCTGAGAGATTTTCGGGAAGTTTTGCCGCGTTGTCTGAATTTTTCGGTGTCTTTATCTGAGCGGTTTGCGGAGCGGCGCCTTTTGAAGCCATGATTTGCTCCGGAGAAAGCCCGTAGACCGGAGCTGAAGTGCCGTTGTATTTTTCGATGTAGTCAAGACAATTTTCGTCAAACGATGCGAGCGCGCGGTAAGCATTGTAGCTTTCCATCATAGGAATCATCAGAGGATTTATGATGCAGGCAGAAAGACCTGAGTACAGGGCCATCGCGAAAAATCTTGAATTTACAATGTCGCGACGTGGAAGCCCGAAGCTTATGTTTGAGACTCCGAGCACGAACTGAATTCCGTCTTTTCCATATTTTTCTTTTAGGATCTGGATTGCGCGGAGCGTTTCAAGGGCCTCTTTTTGCTGGGATGAAACTGTGAGCGTCAAAGTGTCGATCACAAGGTCGCGGACTGGAATTCCGTATTTTGCGGCCTCTTTTATGATTTTCTCTGCGACTTCCACACGGCCTTCGGCTGTAGGCGAGATTCCGTTTTCGTCAATGCAAAGCGCAACAACTGCTCCGCCGTATTTTTTTACAAGCGGAAGAACTCTATCCATGACATCTTGACGGCCGTTTGTTGAATTTATCAGCGGTTTTCCGTTGTAGTATCTTAGAGCTTTTTCGAGAACAGGAGGCTCGCTTGAGTCTATCTGGAGCGGTGTTGAGAACGCGTTCTGGATTGTCTTTACCGCGTCGACCATGGTTTCGGCCTCGTCGATTCCCGGAAGGCCTACATTCACATCGAGAATTTGCGCTCCTGCGTTTATTTGGCTTTCAGCTTCGCCAAGCACGAAATTCATATTGTGGGCAAGAAGAGCTTCTTTAACCTTTTTTTTGCCGGTAGGATTTATGCGCTCGCCGATTATCTGCGGACCGCTTTTTCCTCCGATCTCAACAGATGAATTATATGAGCATATAAAGCATGAATTTTCAAATTCGCAGGCTGTCCATTTTTGCGGCGGCAGCGCCTCGATTTTTTTGACCAGCGCGCTGATATGCTCCGGTGTTGTTCCGCAGCATCCGCCTAGAATAGATGCGCCGAGCTTTCTGTATTTTTCGTGATGCTCAGCGAATTCATCGGGGCCCACCAGATAGACTGTTTTTCCGTTTATGACGGTCGGAATTCCGGCATTAGGCTGGAAAATGACAGGCTTGTGGGCATAACGCATAAATTCTTCCGCGAGAGCGTCATCTTCTCTAAGAGAACCGCCGCAGTTGAAACCGATTGCGTCTGCTCCGAGGGATTCAAGGTAGACAACGCAAGTGCGCACATCCGCTCCGGTCAAAGTTCGCAGGTTTGTCTGGAAAGTCACAGTTGTTATGACTGGAAGGCTTGTGTTCTCCCTTACTGCAAGAACAGCCGCCTTTATCTCGTGCAGGTCGGCCATCGTTTCGATTATCGCAAGGTCTGCCCCGGCTTTTTCTGCGGCGGTGGCTGCCTGCTTATAATTTTCGTAGGCTTCGTCAAAAGTCAGATCGCCCATCGGCTCAAGAAGACGTCCAATCTGGCTTGTGTCCCATGCGGTAAAGTGTGGGCGTTTATTTTTTTTGCTTTCGGCTTCCTCAATGCATTGCTTGCAGAGTTTTATTGATTCTGAAATGTATTGGTCATATGAAAACTTGCAGCCGTCGAGCTTTAAGGGAAGCGCTCCGAACGAATTTGAAGTTATTATGTTAGAGCCAGCCTCAAGATATTTTGAGTGGATATTTTTTATAATGTCAGGGCGCGTGAAGCACAAGTCTTCTGGAATCTCATAGTCCGTGAATCCTGTTTTCTGAATCATCGAGCCCATTCCGCCGTCAAAAAAAATCGGCAAACCATTTTCTATTTTTTCATTAAGAAAGTCTAGGAAGTTCATTTTCATCGCGCATATTTTAATGGAAATGAGCTGTTTAAGGAATTGCCCGAGGTTTTTCGTGCTTTGACTTTATGCTAGAATATCTCCGATGAAAAATTTGAATAAATTTTCTGTTCTGTTTCCCGCTGTTTTTTTGTTGCTCTTTCTGTTTTTCTCGTGCCAAAGAGATATTTCCGGAATCAAACGGAACAAGGATGGCTCAATCGAGCTTGTCATGGCAGATGTAAGCTCAATGAACACGGTTGCGGGGCTTACAGACTTGACGTTTAAGCAGAATGTGGAATCTCTTTCAAACGGAAAAATAAAGATTAATCTTCAGGTGAACGGAGTTCTCGGCGATGAAGAGCAGGTGTTAAACCTTATGCAGTCGAGAGACAATGCGATACAGCTAGCCCGAATTTCAACAGCGTCCCTTGTAATGCATGGAGCGAAAAAATGCGCTCTTCTTGCGGCTCCGTACACATTCAGGACGCTGGATCATTTTTGGAATTTTGCGAATTCAGATCTCGCAAAAGAATTTTTGGACGAGCCTTATGAAAAGGAGCTTGGCTTGAAAGGCATCTTTTTTGCTGAGCAAGGATTCAGAAGCTTTCTTTCTGTGTCTCCTCTTGGCGGAATTGAAGATTTTGAAGGCAAAAAAATAAGAGTCGTTTCCGATCCGATTCTTATGAAAATTGTCCGCGCGCTTAAGGCTGAGCCGGTTTTCTTTCCGAACGGCACGCTTTATGTTGTGCTTAAGACTGGCAAAGCTGACGGAGCGGAGCAGCCTCTTGTTGATTATGGTACAAATTCGCTTTATGACGTTGCCCCGAACCTTATTTTAGACGAGCATGTGCTTGGAGTCACTGAAGTTGTGATCACCGATGACGCATGGGACGCTTTGACCGACTGCCAGCGGAAAATTCTTGAGGATGCGGGAAAATATACTGCACAATATATCAGGA
>CAVDRA010000003.1:0-29087 GCA_963611155.1 bacterium
ACATCTGCCTTTTTTCCAGCGGAGATTGTTGCGAGAAGCTGCGAGACTCTTTGTTTTCGCTCGGCAGTTTTTGCAATTTCGTTCTGGAAGTCATCGATGTCATAAAATTCTTCGAGGAGAACTGGCGAAATCATATAGCCCTGTTTTGTAACGAGATAGACTTCCGGAAAACTCTGGACAGCGTATGAGTTTGCGAGAGCCATATCTGTGCTGAGCTGGGACTGGAGCCTTTCATTTTCTTTCGCATTTCGTTTTTTTGAGTTTTTTTCTTCCTTAGAGGCAGAATCTTCGGTATCCGGAGAAGTTTCTGCTTCTTTATTTTGATAAACTTCATTAAAGCGGCTTGTAGAAAAATCTAGATTGCAAAAAATGTATTCCGGCGAAAATTTTTCTTTGAATTCATTCGTTCTGAAAATTCTGCTGTTCAATTTTTCGCTTTTCGAACCTTGCTCCAAAGCTGAAAAATAAAGAATTATCTGCTTGTTGCCGCTGCTTGCCGCTTTTTTTGCGTCGTCAAAATTTGAAAACCATCCAAATTCGTCCGCCTGCGTTTTTTTCGAGCATGAAGAAAACGCAAGTACGGCTGAAAAAGCGGCTGCAATTGCTAAAAACTTTTTCATTTTAATCTTAATCCTTAGTTAAAATATCTTACGCCTGCCGCAAAGAGATTCTGGCACGATGAAGAGCCAGTGTCCTCGCCAGCGATATTTTTTATCAGGTCTGGATTGAATCCTCCGATTCCTACAGTGCGCTCAGAATGTCCCATTTTTCCAAGAACGAGACCGTCCGGGCTTGTAAGACCTTCGATTGCGAAAGCTGAACCGTTTGGATTGTCTGGTTCTGTTGTCGCTGGAATTCCGTTCTCGTCGCAATACTGGCTGTAGACCTGGCCTTTTTCAAAAAGCTCTTTTGCAAGCGCTTCTGAAATTATAATTCTTCCTTCGCCATGGCTTACAGGAATGTAATGCGATTTTGCTTCAAGAATGCTCTTATCCAAAGCCCACGGAGATTTTGCGCTTACCATTCTTGTGCGGACAACACGACTGATATGGCGGTGGATATTGTTGTAGGTCAGTGTCGGATTTTCAGCGGCCGGCTCAACAATTTTTCCGAATGGAACAAGACCTGTCTTTATCAGCGCCTGGAAACCATTGCAAATTCCAAGAACAAGATTTTTCTTTGATTCAAGATGATTTGTGATTGCCTGCGCGACGTGATTTTCACGGATTACATTCGCTATGAATTTTCCAGAACCGTCTGGCTCATCTCCAGCTGAGAAGCCGCCTGCGAAAGCCACAATCTGCGATTTTTCAATTTCCGCTGTGAATGCCGCAAGGCTTTCTTCCAAATCCTTTGGAGTTCTGTTTTTGAAAACGAGAATCTTTGAATCAGCTCCGGCAAGATTGAAGGCACGAGCCATGTCAAATTCGCAGTTTGTTCCCGGGAACACAGGAATAATTACGCGCGGTTTAGCCTTTGACTTATTGATTACAGTGAAAGATGCAGCTTTTTCCTGTGCCAGCTCAAGGGAATTGTGTTCATTCTTGGCCCATTCAGGAAGCTCTCTGTCCATTTTTTCATTAGAAACCGGCGGAAAAACTTTAGCAAGCGGTTTTTCCCATGCGTTATAAAGTTCTTCGAGCGAAATTTCTGTGCGGGGAAGCGGATCAACGCCCTTCATCTCAAACGAGATAACAGGAGATTTCTGAGTGTTTCCAATTTTCAGAACCGTAGTGTTTACGAAACCATTGTTTTCAAATTTGTCATCATCAGTTTCAACAATTATAGAACCGTACTGCGGTGTGAACAAATCCGCGATTGTGTCGTTTGCGTTTCTATGAAATCCCAAAACAGTCGCACTCGAAGGAATCTGCGTCAACTGAACGCCGACCTTGTTTCCGAACGACATCTTTACGACTGCTTCTGCAATTCCGCCCGCGCCAACCGGATACATCGCCTTGATTTTACCGGCTTTGTTTGCTTCGTAGAGCGCGTCAGAATTCTTTTTGAAAGTATCCCAGTCAGGAGCAAGTTCGGCAGAGTAAGGGACCTGAACAAGGTAAACGAAATTTCCGCCTTCCTTAAATGAACCCGACTGAACGTTTTTCGCCTCGTCGTGTGCAACTGCAAAAGAAACGAGCGTGTGCGGAACGTTCATCTTTTCAAAAGTTCCGGACATTGAATCTTTTCCGCCGATTGAAGCACAGCCCATTTCCCGCTGGGCATCAACCGAGCCTAAAAGTGCTGCCGTCGGATAGCCCCATGATTTTGCATCAACAGTGCGTCCGAAGAATTCCTGATAAGACATGCGGCTTGTAGTTGCCTTTCCGCCGATACAGGTGATTTTTGCAAGGGAAGAAAGAACTGCCGTCTGAGCGCCGTGCCATGGAGACCATTCAGCAACGCGCGGGTCATAGCCGTAAGACATAAGACTGACTGTAGAAGTTTCACGCGGAGAAATTACCGGGATTTTTGCAGACATTGCACATTCCGGAGTGCCCTGATATTTTCCGCCGAACGGGAACAATACAGTTGAAGAACCGATTGAACCATCAAAACGTTCCTGCAGACCACGCTGAGAACAGCAGGCAAGGTCAGAAATGTCAGCGATGAATGCGTTTTTAATCTGTTCAGAAGTCGGAGAACATTCGCCGCTTTCGCCCGTAGCAGAAGCACAGTTTCCAAGTGCCTTCTTTACGCTTTCGAGAGGCTGAACAAGCGGAGATTCCTTGTTTTCTGCAGGACTTTCAATCTGAGCCTTTGCATAATGCGGAGCGCCGGCAGAATCGAGGAAGGAGCGGTCAATGTCAACAATCGTCTTGCCGCGCCATTTCATCGTGAGTTTATTTTTATCCGTTACAGTTGCAACGACAACTGCGTTAAGGTTTTCTTCATTACAGAATCTGATGAACTTTTCAACATCGCCTGCACGAACAACAACAGCCATTCTTTCCTGGCTTTCAGAAATTGCAAGTTCAGTTCCATTCAAGCCTTCATACTTTTTAGGAACGGCATCAAGGTTGATGTCGAGTCCCGGAGCAAGTTCGCCTACGGCAACAGAAACACCGCCCGCACCAAAGTCGTTTGAACGGCGGATCATGTGGCTTACTTCAGGATTTCTGAAAAGACGCTGAATCTTTCTTTCTTCAACGGCGTTGCCTTTCTGAACTTCGGCAGCAGCAGTCGTTACGGATTTTTCAGTGTGAACTTTAGAAGAACCCGTTGCACCACCGATACCGTCGCGGCCAGTTCCACCGCCAAGAAGAATGATGATGTCGCCGGCTTCAGGAGTTTCGCGCATTACGGTTGAATAAGGACTTGCAGCAATAACGGCACCAAGTTCCATTCTTTTTGCAACAAATCCCGGATGATAGAATTCAGTTACCTGTCCGGTTGTAAGACCAATCTGGTTTCCGTAAGAAGAGAAGCCCTGGGCAGCTTCGCGGCAGAGTTTCAGCTGCGGAAGTTTTCCGTGCAGGGTTTCGTTCATCGGAACAGTCGGATCACCTGCGCCGGTTACGCGCATCGACTGATAAACCCAGCTTCTTCCGGAAAGAGGGTCGCGGATTGCACCGCCGATACAAGTTGCCGCGCCACCGAAAGGTTCAATTTCCGTCGGGTGGTTGTGTGTTTCATTCTTGAACTGCAAGAGCCACTGTTCAACTTCGTCTTTTCCCTCAGGATAAGGATTTCCGTCTTTGTCCGTCGTGTAGTGAACGTCAATGAAAATAGAACATGCGTTGTTTTCTTCAGAAACTTCCATATCATCGAGCATTCCATGCTTACGAAGATATTTTCCGCCGATTGTAGCCATGTCCATCAAAGTCAGAGGCTTGTCCTTGCGTTTTGCATAAAGGTCAGCGTGAAGAGCCTTGTAGTTTTCGAGAGACTGCTTGAAAAGTTTTGCGTAAGGACCTTTTTCAATCTTGATGTCCTTGAGGACGGTGTTAAACGTCGTGTGACGGCAATGGTCAGACCAGTAAGTATCAAGAACGCGGATTTCAGTTTCCGTAGGGTCGCGGTTGATAGACTTAAAGTATTTCTGCAGGAACTCAATGTCCGCAAGATCCATTGCAAGACCCATTTTTGCACGGTATTCATCGAGCTGCTTTTTATTGAACTTGTTGAAACCTTCAACGACAGGAACATCGCCCGGTTCTTCAGACTTGATTTCAAGAGTTTCAGGAATTTTAGAGTCGGTAAGGCGGCTGTCTACAGGGTTTACGAGATAATGCTGAATCTTTGCAACTTCATCAGCACTTACAGCACCTTCAAGAATTACCATTTTTGCGCAGCGCACACGCGGAGGGAGAGTTCCGACTTTTGCCGTGTTTTTCATGGATTCGCGCAAAAGCGAAAGGCACTGTTCGGCAGAGTCGGCGCGCTGATCATACTGACCCGGCAGGTATTCCCAGACAATCACAGTGTCGTTTTCAGCAGTTTTTACTTCTTCGTAAGCCACACAGTCACTTTGTGGTTCAGAAAAAATCCTGAGTGCAGCCATTTTAGACACATCGTCAGAAGTGTTTTCAATGTCGTAGCGGTTAAAATAACGCACTCCCTTTACAGAGGAAATGCCTAAAAATCCATTGATTTCAGATAAAATGCTCTGAGCTTCACTCTGAAAGCCAGGCTTGCGTTCAACATAAATACGAAACATTATCCTATCTTAATGAGAAAACACAATTTAGGAAATAGAATAAAAATCGTTCCGCCAGAATAAAAAATGTTTAGGATTTAAGAATTATGTTTTATAATAAGGTTTGCTTCGTGTTTTTGCGGAGTTTTCAATGGAGCTTTTATGAAAAGAAATACTGTGGCATTTTTGACGCGCTCTTTGATTGACGCAACGGGAACCAACATGTGGCGGGGAATTGTCGAGACCTGCAAGAAGAATAATGTTCCTGTAATGACTTTTCGAGGTCCTGTATTGAACAATGGAGCCGGCTCTGTTATCTACTATCTGATTGAAGATGATATTTTTAGCGGAATGATAAGCTGGGCCACGTCTGATGTCTCAAAAGATGTGATTTCATTTTACGAAAAATTCAAGAAAACAAATCTTGTCTGCCTGACATTTAAAATACCTGGAAAAAACGTGATCTGTGCTGACTGCCGTGTTGGAATGCTGGAGCTTATGAGTCATCTGATTGATGTCCATGGACTAAGAAAAATCGCTTTTATAAGAGGTCCTGTAAATCATACTTATGCGAAGGAGCGCTACGAGGCTTATCTTGAGGCATTGAAAATTCATAATATTCCGGTCAATGAGAATCTTATTTCTGAACCCGGCGCTTGGGATATTGCCGCAGGGCAAAAAGGCGCGAAATCTTTCTTTGAGCGCGGGCTTCGTTTTGGGCGCAACGGTGACATTCAGGCTGTTGTATGCGTCGGCGACAATGTTGCAATCGGAGCGCAAGAATTTATTATAAACAAAGGACTTTCTGTTCCTGATGATGTTGTTATGTGCGGATTCAACGGCACGGAAGATATCGCTTGCTGCAATCCTCCAATCACGACTGTTGAAATGCCGTTCTTCGGGCTTGGAAAAAAATCTGCCGAAATGCTTGTTGACAAGCTGAACGGGAAAAACGTTCCGATGGAAGTCCGCTACGAAACAAAGCTTCGGCTTGGCGAATCTTGCGGATGCAAATCTGAATATTTGGAGCTTACGGCTTATTCTGATGAAGGCGAGAGAAAACTTCCGGAGAAAAAATCTTTCTTCAAGAAAAATAAAAATTTCGCGCGCCTTTCAAAATCTGAAGTTCAGGCAATCCTTGACAGCGAGACTCTTTTCAAAAGCATTTCTGATTCAATTCTTGAAAACATTTTGGGCTGCCGTGGAATCAATGAAAAAATTGAAAAATTTTTCCGCCTTAACATTGAACCGCTTTTAAAAAGCTATGCGAAATCAATTTTGGCTCAAGATGCGAAAAACGCGAAATTTATCATCGATTTTTCAAAAAAATTGAATGAATTTTTGAATTTGTCAGAGGATTTCTCGTTTTGGCAGCATTTTATTTCGATTTTGAACCGCGAAACCGAAAAGACTGTTTGCGGTTCTGATTTCGAGCAAATCGCAGAGAATCTTCTGCAGCAGGCGCGCGTTCTTGTTCATGAATACGATGTGCGCGGGTTAAAGCAAAAATCGCTGATCTCATCGCGCTTTGAAGCTGATTTAAGGGCTACTAGCGCGCGGCTTCTCGCTAGCTACGATGTTTCAAGTCTTATGGATATTCTGCAGGGAAGCCTTGAAAAACTGAAAATTCCAGGCGTTTTTGTCGCTTTGTATGAAAACTGCAAATTTTCGCTTGACAATCCTGAAGTTCCGAAAAAAAGCCGGCTTATGATGGCTGTAAGAAACGGCGAGAGAGTTCATCTTCCAAAGGAAGGCATTGAATTTGACACTAAAGACATTATTCCGGATCAGTATCTTCCGTCTGATTCTTTTTATTCACTTGTGATGGAGTCGCTCCATTTTCAGGAAACTCTTCTTGGCTACATTGTTTTTCAGGAAGGCCCTGAAGTTGGCTCGCCTTACATGACTCTGCGGGATCAGCTTTCGAGCTCTCTTTACGGCGCGCTTTTGATGAAAGACAGAAGCCGGCAGAAAGAGTCTATTGAAAATGCAATGCATACGATGACTGAAAAAACAAACGTCGTTTCAGAGTCGTCTAGACAAATTTCTGAAAATATCGGGAAAATTTCTTCCTCAATGGAAAATTTTACTTCAAGCGTAAAGAATATTTCTGGAAATGTTCAGAATGTTGCTGAAACCGTAAAATCAACAAACGAGATGATGGGCGACGCGGAAATTTCCGTTGATATTCTTGTTGACAACACGAAAAAAATCGTTGATGCGGTGAATATGATTTCGAACATAGCGGAGACAACAAATGTGCTTGCCTTGAACGCATCAATCGAGGCAAGCCATGCCGGCGAGGCTGGAAAAGGATTTAGCGTTGTCGCAAAAGAAGTAAAGGCTCTTGCGGCTCAGACTGTTGACGCGACCGGAATGATCCAGGAGCTTGTAGCGAAAAATTCTTCGAACGTAAATGAGACTCAGAAAATAATTAAAAAAACTGAAGACTCGATGAAAAAAATCGCGGAGCTTTCCGAGCAGATCCGAGATTCCGTTTCGGGGCAGGTTAGCGTTTCATCTGAAATTTCGCAGAAGCTTTCCGAAGCAAATTCCGGGGCGGCTGGTATTTCCGAGGCTATCTCTGAAATTGCTAAGCTCGGCGACAAAATATAGAAAAATTGCTAGAATAAGAAAATCGATGCCGTTTGCGAGCTTGCTATAAAAAGCGAGAAACGCGTCGGCAGTTAAAAAATTGGAGTAAAAAATGGAAAAGTTGCGTGTGCTGCTGGCGAAGGGCAGAATTTATGAATCGGTTTATGAATTGCTTAACGACGTTGGAATTTCGATTCATCTTCCCGACAGAACATATTTTCCGACAACAAATCAAGAAGACTTGTTTTTTCAGGTTGTGAAGCCTCAGATTACAAGCGCGCTTCTTGCTTCAGGAAAAGCCGATGTGGGGTTTTCAGGAAAAGACTGGGTTTATGAAAACGGCGTTGAGGACAAAATTGAAGAAATCATGGACTTGGGCTTTGATCCTGTCAAAATTGTCGCCGCTGTGCCGAATACAGTTGATTACAACAGCCTTGTAAAAAATCCGGTCACGATCGCAACCGAGTACCAGAATCTTTCACGGAAATGGGTGCTTGATAAAAAAATCAACGGAACGATTTTCCGCACATGGGGAACTTCCGAGGGATTTGTCCAGGACAACGAAGATTCTCTTGCCCAGATTTTAATCGATAACACATCCACAGGCTCTTCTTTGCGCGCAAATAATTTAAGGATCGTTGACATTCTGATGACTTCTTCAACGAGAATGTACGCTTCAAAAGACTCTTTGAAAGACCCGTTCAAAAAGCAGAAAATCATGGAGCTGAAAATGCTCTTCGAGTCGGTTTTGAACGCAAGAAGCAGAGTTATGCTTGAAATGAATGTTTCCCGCGAGAAATTTGACGATCTGATGAAAATCCTTCCGTCTATGAAAAGCCCGACAGTCTCGCCGCTTTTTGGCGACGGTGGTTTTGCGGTTAAAATTGCAGTTAAAAAAAGCGATGTGCCTACTTTGCTTCCAAAATTGCAGCAGCATGGCGCGACAGATATTCTTGAGTATGCTTTAAGAAAAGTTATGATGTGATAATTTCTGTGTGCTGAATGCGGATTTCTTTGCAAAATTTAAGGAACTTATATGCGTACTGCGAAAATTGAACGGATTACAGGCGAAACTCAGATTTCGCTTGAGCTGAATCTTGATGGAACCGGAAAATGCAATGTTGAAAATCCCATCGGGTTTTTTGATCATATGCTGAAATCTTTTTGCAAGCATGGGCTTTTTGACTTGTCCGGATCAATAAAGGGCGATCTTGATATTGATCAGCATCACACAATTGAAGACACCGGAATTGTCCTGGGGCTTTGCTTTTCTAAAGCTCTCGGGGACTGCGCTGGAATTTACAGAAGCGGTTCGTTTCTGTATCCGATGGACGAGGCTCTTTTGCGCGCTGCTGTTGACTTTGGAGGAAGGCCTTTTCTTGTTTGCGACGCTAAGCTTACAGGAATTCCGCTTGTGAGCGTTCAGAACGGCGCTCAGGGAACTTTTCAGACTGATTGCTTCGATGATTTTTGGAATGGCTTTGTTCAGGCGGCTAAATGCAACCTTCATCTGGACACAATCCGTGGCCGAAGCGACCATCATAAAATGGAAGGCTTGTTCAAGGCTGCCGCAAGGGCGATCCGCTCGGCAGTAGAGATTGATCCGAGAAGAAACGGAGAAATTCCAAGCACAAAAGGTCTTATAGTATAAAAATAAGCGAGCGCGTTAGGGGGGTGTAGGGGCGCGAAGCGTTGCCGGCCGGAACGGCTGGCAATGAAGGCGAAAGCCGGAACCCCGAAAGCCCCGGCCCGGCTCTATTGCCGCTGAATCCACGCTTTTTGTGTTAGGGCTCGCCGGCATTTTTGCCGGATTAAGAAAAGAAGAATTCTGACAGGCGCATGCCGGGAAACGCCCAGAAATGAAACTTGCTTTTACAATGAATCTTTCAGCTGGTTTTTAGCCGGCTTCTGGTTGACTTTCTTATTGATTTTATGGGAGAAAAAAAATGGACGGAAAAGAAGAAATCCTTGATTTGCTTAGAGAAAATGCGCGAATTTCTGTTGATGATATTTCTGCGATGACAAAAAAATCGGCCGCAGAGGTGAAGGCGATTATAAAGGAGCTGGAGAACGAGGGCGTTATCCTGAAGTACGCCGCCATTGTGAATCCCGAGAAAGACGAGTCTGCAAAAGACAAGGTGATGGCAGAAATTGAAGTTCAGTGCCAGCCAGAGCGCGAGCATGGTTTTGACGGAATCGCCGAGCGTCTTTACAGATTTCCTCAGGTAAAGTCGCTTTATCTGATGAGCGGCGGCTATGATTTGAAAGTGATGATTGAAGGAGATAATCTTCGTGAAGTCGCTTCGTTTGTCGCGCAGAAACTTTCGACGATTTCTGGCGTGCGGGCAACAAAGACAACTTTTGTCCTGAAAAAATACAAGGAAAATGATGTTCTCTATGTTGAGAACGAGTCTGACCGCCGTGAAGGCGTGATGGCTTAAAAACCGGGCTTGTAGGTTCCGGATTTTTTGCCTGCGCGGTTTTCGTTAACGGCGTTTTTTGAACAGAAATGGAAAATAGAGGATTTAAAAATGAATACAAGAGAGGACAGGTTTTCCCGTGCGATGCAGAAAATTCCGCCGTCGGGAATCAGAAAATTTTTTGAGATGCTGATCGGCCATGATGACGTTATTTCGCTTTCCGTTGGGGAGCCAGATTTTCCGACTCCATGGGCAATCCGGGAAGAGGCTTTTTATCATCTTGAAAAGGGGCATACATCTTACACTTCAAACTGGGGGCTGATTGAGCTTCGGGAAGAAATCTCGAAATATATGGAAAGTTATGGAATGTACTATAATCCGAAAGACGAGATTTTGGTCACTGTCGGTGCGAGCGAAGGCGTTGACGCGGTTTTGCGCGCTATTTTGAATCCAGGAGATGAAATTCTTGTCTCGCAGCCTTGCTACGTGAACTATACGCCTCTTGCCCAGCTTTGCGATGCGAAAATTGTCCCGATCGACACCAGCTTGAACGGTTGCTATCCTACAGCTGAGCAGATAAAAAAGGCGATTACTCCAAAGACAAAAGCCATAATGATTTGTACTCCGAACAACCCTACTGGAACGATTATTCCTGCGGCTGAACTTGAAAAAATCGCGAAGGTCGTTGTTGAAAATCAGATCTGGTGCATTTCCGATGAAATTTACTGTGAGCTAACCTATGACGGAGCGAAGCATGTTTCAATCGGCTCTTTTCCAGGCATGAAAGATTACGCGATAATTCTGAACGGTTTTTCAAAGTCTTTTGCGATGACCGGCTGGCGAATAGGGTACATTGCGGCGCCGAGCGAGCTTCTTAAGCAGATTGTGAAGCTGCACGGCTATAACACGATTTGCGCTCCTATTTTCAGCCAGTATGCGGCTTGCGAAGGCTTAAAGAACGGCTGGAAAGATGTTGAGAAAATGCGCGTGAGCTATCAGCAGCGAAGAAATTTGATGCAGAAGAGCTTTAATGACATGGGGCTTCCAGTTCCAGAACCGAAAGGCGCGTTTTATATGTTTCCTGACATTTCTTCAACTGGACTGTCGTCTGAAGAATTTGCCACTATGCTTTTTCAGAAGCATAATGTCGCTGTTGTTCCAGGAAGCGTTTTTGGCTTGGGCGGCGAAGGTCATATCCGTTGCTGCTATGCGACTGCAATTGATAAAATCAAAATCGCAATGGACAGAATCGCAGAATTTGTTGAAGAGCTGAAAAAATAAATATCCTGAAATTTTTTTTCAAATTTTCTGCAAGAAAACGCTTGTTTGTGATTTTTTGCGGAAAATTTGTCGGCTTGGCTTTCTAAAAAATCCGGGATGTTTTAGTTTCCTAGTGTTGGCGGCAGTTGAAAATATCGATTTTTTGCCTGAGCGGAAATTCTTTATTTTTTTGTGATTATTACCTGCCGGCTTACGAAGTATGGCTCTGAAAAATCCATCTGCAGTTTCCTTTCCTCGGTTACAGTCAATCCTGCGCATGCAAAATCAATGCTTCCTGCGTTGAGAGCATCTAAAAGGCTTGGAAACGAAATATCAAAAACATGCAGATTCCTTTCTGATTTGTTTGCAATCATCTTTGCGAAAGAAACGTCAAAGCCGGCGACTTCTGTTCCGTCTGTGTATTCAAACGGGGGAAAAGCCGCGTTTGTTCCCGCCTTTAAGGTCTTGTCGTATTTTGATTCCGGAATTTCTGGAATCCTGATTTTTCCGTCTGCCGGAAAAAATGCTTCCTCGAGCTTTTTGATTGAACCGTCTTGCTTCAGAATTTTTATAGCATTGTTTATCATCAGTAAAAGTTCTGTGTTTCCTTTCTTTACTGCGATTGCATATTCTTCAGCGGGCAGATTCAAATCTATAATTTTCAAATCTTTGTTGCTTTTCGCGAGCGTTCGGGCGGGATATTCATCGAGAATCACGGCGTCGAGATCTTTGTTTTTTAGTGCGAGACACGCTTCGTATCCGTCTCTGAAGGATTTTATCTTGATATTCTTAAAATTTCCGCGCAGAAACAACTCGCCTGTTGTTCCGGCCTGGCAGCCGATAGTTTTTTCTTCTAAGTCCGAAATCTTTTTGATTTCGACTTTCTTGCCACAGCCAGAAATTAGTATTACAAGAAAAATTAAAATTATTTTGTTGATGAAATATGCCGTTTTCTTCATTGCATTGAAAAAATCAAAAAAAATTGAATTAAGATTATTTTAATATTATTGAATTCCCGGAAAAAAACAATAGAAGCGAATTTTGTCCCTGCTGAAAAGCGTTTTTGCATGCTTGCATTTTACATTTTTTAGAATTTTGCCGATAATTATTAATATGGATTCAAGTTCTCTTATAATCGCAGTTGCCGCAATCGTTGGTTTCGGCGCAATTTTAATAGCATTCTCCACACGCAAGAAAGGCGGGAAAAAAGGCAGGCAGAAAGGCCGGTCGCAGATTCTAAAGGAAGCGACCAGAAAGCTTGCCCAGGATCCTCACAACTCCGCCGCGCTGATTTCGCTCGGGGATCTTTACTACAATGAACGCGCTTGGGACAAGGCGTTTCCGATTTATGAGACTCAGCTTAGCATCGCTCCAGCCCATAAAGAAATCGATGTGTTTAAGGCTGCGTTGCGTCAGGGAATTTGCGCGGTCAAGCTGAACAAGCTGCAGGATGCTTTTAGAGGGCTGACCGCCGCCTGCAATATAAATCCTAACGATTATGAGGTGAATTATTATCTTGGACTCGCCTTTTACAAAAACAACGAATTTGAAAAAGCTGTTCCCCGGTTTAAAAGAGTTTTGGTATTAAAAAGCGATGCTTCGAATAACATAAATTCTCCGCTGGGACTTTCACTTTATAAGGCAAAGCATTACAAGGAGTCGCTTGCATATTTAAAGCGTGCCTTGGACGAAAATCCTGAAAATAAGGAAGTTCTTTTTTCGCTGGCGGACGCGATGAATGAAAGCGGATATGGCGACAAGGCAATGAAGATTTTTATGCATTTGCGTCCGGATCCTGAATTTGGAGCGCGTTCATGCCTTATAACTGGAATTTATCACTTAAAGCTAGGAGAAAGCGACAAGGCAATTCAAGATTTTGAAATCGGGCTTAGACATCAGAATGTTTCTCAGGATGTTGCGCTTGAGATTCGCTACAGGCTTGCCACTGCATATTTTCAGATAAAGTCGATTTCAAAAGGGCTGGCTCTTCTTTCTGAGATTCAGGCGATTGTTCCGTCTTACAAGGATGTTCCGCAGCTTTTGGCTCGCTATCAGGAATTGAACCAGAACAAGAATCTGCAGGTTTACCTTATGTCCAGCACAAGCGATTTCGTGTCGCTTTGCCGGAGAATTGTCGTTTCTTATTACAAGAAGGCGGTTTCAAAAATTGTCGATATTTCTGTAACTCCTGGCTGTGTTGAAATTTTGACAAATGTTGAATTTCCGCGCTCAGAAGAAGTTCATATTTTCAGATTTTACAGAAGCACCGGCGTGATTTCAGATTTGTATATCCGTGATTTTCATGCGAAAGTTTCTGATTCAAAAGCCGACCGCGGAATTTGCTTTTCAGCCGGAATGTTCAGCGATGAAGCGAGAAGATATGCTGAGGGACGGCCGATTGATTTGATCGAAAAAACTAACCTTGTCCGGATTCTAAAAAAAATCGACATGAGCTAGAGCAATCGCCTGTTAAGCGGTAAAAATAAAATCAGAAAAAATATAGAAAACGAAAAAAGCCGCGGTTATTTAAAAGTCGCGCATAAAAATGGGGAGCCTTTGTTAATCTGTCAAAAACAGAAACGAAAGCTCCCCATGCTTGTTTTAAAGTCTTTTCTTAGAAAACTTTTTTAGAATCCTACAGCCGGATTTTTTGCTTTGATTTCATTGTGTTGCTTGTCAAAAAGCTCCATGACGTGATCGATTACTTTCTGTTTAGGATCTTGCTCGTCGGCAGGAAGCGTCGCAAGGTAGTCTTTTCTGAACTGTTTGCAGTCAATAACAGGGCTTGCCGTAAAAATTTGAAGCGCAGGCTCGATAAGGTCGGCAAGCATGTCGTCTGGATTGTTCATATCGATTGTGAGACAGCTTCCGTTGATTGTCACGAGAATCATGACATCGAACATTCTAAGGTAAGAGTCTATTTCGCGGAGACCTTTTTTTGTTTCCGGATGACCTGGACGGTAACGCGTTCCAGAAGGAAATACAAGGATAACCTCTCCGTCTTTCTTGCATTTGTCCATCGCGCGCATTGAAGCGAGATTTATGGTTCTCGCGCGTTTTTCCTCGGCGGCTTTTTCTTCCTCAGACTGTGCTCTTTCCTCGGCTTTTGTTAGCGAGCGGGTCGGATAAATTACAACACGCGTAAAGCTTTCTGCAAACGCGCGGACAATAGTGTTTTCCTCGTTGAGTTTCATTCCTGCAATTGCGACGATTTTGTCGGCAAGCTCTTTTCCATTTGGCATATCCTGCTCGATTAGGTAGCAGAGAGCTGGAAGGTCTGTGTTTGAATAATGTTCCATTAGAATTAGACCGTGTTTTCCGCTGTTCACCGCATCAAAAAAAGCCTGGAAATTCTCTTTGTTTTCAAGCCGGCTGCCTGGAACAATATTGTCTTTTACAAGCTCGTTCATAAAGATTCTTGTTGCAGGGTTTGCCTTTTGATAGACGTTTGTCTCGTCGATTTTTGAGGCCGCTTTTGTGAGTCCAGCCAGCTTTGTCATCATATCTGGATAATGTTCACGGATTGATTGTGCCATAAATTCCTCTATATTTTGAATTTTTGTGATTTCTTCTATTTATTCTATGTTTAAGGCTGTAATTTTTCAAGATTGATAAAATTATGCCAAGAATTTGGAGGAGATTTTCTGAAAAATTTTCTTGAACATGAAAATGAAAATTGGAAGAAACTGAAAGGCTAAAAACGGTGAGAATTTTTCTTCTTGTTCAGAGATTTTTTTAATGCTAATGTTGAATTTAAGGAAAATATCATGGAAATAAAAACGGTGACAATGATTGGCGTGGGAGCTGTAGGAGCTGTAATCGCTTCGCAGTTGTCGAAGTTTCTTGGAAAGGAAAATGTTGAATGCCTTGCTGACGGCGAGAGAAAATCACGTTATGAGCGCGACGGAATTTTTATAAACGGTGAAAAGCAGAATCTTAACTTTGTTGAAAGCAGAAAAGCGAGAAAAAGCGATCTTGTTATAATCGCGACAAAAAATCTTCAGTTGCCAGATGCTATGGATATGATGAAAAATGCGTGCGGAAACGGAACTTCCGTTCTTTCGCTTTTAAACGGAATTAAAAGCGAGAAAGATATTGCCGGGGTCTACGGAGAAGACAAGGTTCTTTACAGTTTTGTTATCAGCCTGAATTCAATTCATGTCGGAAGCAAGATCGAATGTTCTGATTTTGGAACGCTTGTTTTTGGCGAGAAAGACAATTCTAAATCCGAAAGAATTCTTGCGCTTGAGAAACTTTTTTCTTCGTCTGGAATAAGATACAAAAATCCTGAGAATATTCATCTTGAAATGTGGAAGAAATTCCTGATAAACACGACTTTCAATACTTTAAGCGCAATCACACGCTCGCCTTACGGCGGTTTTAGAATTCCGCTTATGCAGGAGCTTGCGCGCAAGGTCGGCGGCGAGGTGATAAAAGTTGCGAACGCTGAAAATGTTCCGCTTACGGCGCAGATGCTTGAAGACGACATAAAAATGATGTGCGGGCATGATCCTCATGGAAAAACGAGCATGCTGCAAGATATTGAAGCTGGAAGAAAAAGCGAGAATGCATGGTTTTGCGGAACTGTTTTGAAGCTCGCAAAAAAACATGGAATTGAAACTCCGTGCTGCGAGCTTCTCGAAAAACTTGTTGAAGGAAGCGAAGCTGTTAGAAGTGTATGAGGCGCTAAAGCTTAAGCAGACAGTTATGCGCCAAGTCGATGATTCTCTGGTTTGACGAGCCACGGTAATTTAGAGTCAGGTCTTTTTGACTTTCGATAAACGGCCCGTCTACAAGAACATCGATGCAGGCAAGAAACCTGTTTGTGAACGGAGTGTGCTTTTCGCCGTCCTGCGGAAGCAGATCCTTGTCGTAAAGATATCCTGTGTAGCACCAGATATTCTTGTTCGGATAAGTTTTTTTTACACGCTCAAGAAAAGGCGCGAGAACTTCCTGGTTTTCAGGCTCGAACGGTTCTCCGCCAAGAACTGTGAGACCCTGAATATATTCCGGCTGCAAGTCTTTAAGAATTTCATCTTCCGTTTCTTTTGTGAAAGTTTTTCCGAATCTGAAATCCCATGCGATTTGATTTTGGCAGTTTCTGCAGTGAACACGGCAGCCCGAGACAAAGAGCGAGACTCTTACTCCAAGACCGTCTGCAATATCGACTTTTTTTATTGTTCCGTAGTTCATAACTTGTTTTTCCTGTATCGGTGATTTTGCGTTAGGGATAGTAGCTGCGCCGCAGGCGTTCCGGAGCGAAGCGCAGGAATGTAGCGGTAGCGGAACAGCGGATAGCCCGCCCCAAGCCGTGCTTGCCGCGGTTTGGGGAACGCCGTGTAAATTTAGAGATGGAGAACCCTTTCTTTGATTTCCTGCGTTCTGCCCTGGTTCCAGTATTGCGTGCCGATGTATCCGCAGGTTCTTCGCGCGACGTTCATTGTTGCCTGATCTGTGTTTCCGCAGTTCGGACATTGCCAGACCAGCTTGTTTTCGCTGTCGGTTACAATTTTGATTTCACCTGTGTAGCCACATTTCTGGCAGCAGTCAGACTTTGTGTTGAGCTCGGCGTACATTATGTTGTTGTAGATGTGCTTGAGCAATGACATTACCGCTGGAATGTTGTTTTCCATATTCGGAACTTCAACATAGCTTACCGCTCCTCCCGGAGAAAGCTCCTGGAACTGGCTTTCAAACGTGAGCTTTGTGAATGCGTCAACTGGCTCTGTAACGTGAATGTGGTAAGAGTTTGTGATGTAGTTTTTGTCAGTGACGCCTTCAATCTCGCCGAAGCGCTTTTTTAGGCATTTCGCGAATTTATATGTTGTCGACTCGAGAGGAGTGCCGTAAAGAGAAAAATCCATATTAGAATCTTTTTTCCATTTTTTGCATTTTTCGTTCATGAATTTCATGACTTCCAGAGCGAAAGGAGTTGCTTCGGAGTCTGTATGAGGTTTTCCCGTCATGAATCTGACACATTCGCAAAGTCCAGCGTAGCCAAGCGAGATTGTTGAATATCCGCCGTATAAAAGCTTGTCGATGGTTTCGCCTTTCTTCAGGCGGGCAAGAGCGCCGTTTTGCCAAAGAATCGGAGCGACATCGCTTGGAGTTCCCAAAAGTCTCTCGTGCCTTCTCATGAGAGCTTTATGGCAAAGCTCGAGACGCTCGTCAAAAATTTCCCAGAAAGTCTTAAAGTCGCGGTTTGAGGAGCACGCCACGTCAACAAGGTTGATTGTGACAACCCCCTGGTTGAATCTTCCGTAGTATTTCGGTTTTCCGTTCTCGTCGATAAAAGGCGTGAGAAAAGAGCGGCAGCCCATGCAAGGATAGCAGTGGCCTTCTCCGTTCTTGTCAATTTTAAGCTCGAGCATTTTTTTCTCGGAAATATAATCCGGAACCATTCTGCGTGAAGTGCATTTTGCCGCAAGCTCTGTCAGATAATAATATTTTGAGCCTTCCTCGATGTTGTCCGGCTCAAGAACGTAAATAAGCTTTGGAAAGGCTGGAGTCACCCAGAATCCTTTTTCGTTTTTTACGCCCTGATAGCGCTGTTTCAGGACTTCCTCAATGACCATCGCCAAATCTTCTTTTTCCTGCTCGTCTTTAGCTTCGTTGAGGTACATAAAAACTGTGACGAACGGAGACTGTCCGTTTGTTGTCATCAAAGTGACAACCTGATATTGAATTGTCTGGACTCCGCGCTTGATTTCGTCTTTCAGGCGCATGGTGGTGATTTGTTCTTTTTGCTCATCTGTGAATTTTACGCCCGTCATCTCTTCTGTCTTGACAAGCTCGTTCTGGATTTTCTTCCTGCTTACGTCAACGAATGGCGCAAGATGAGTGAGCGAAATTGACTGTCCGCCATACTGGCATGAAGCCACTTGTGCGATAATCTGCGTTGCGATGTTGCAGGCTGTAGAGAATGAATGAGGCGTGTCGATTTTTGTTCCCGAGATGACCGTTCCGTTTTGAAGCATGTCCTCAAGATTTACCAGGTCGCAATTGTGCATATGCTGCGCAAAATAGTCCGCATCATGAAAATGAATGATTCCCTCTGAGTGAGCTTTTACTATGTCTTCATCGAGAAGAAATCTTTTTGTAATGTCTTTTGAAACTTCGCCCGCCATGTAGTCTCGCTGTACCGAAACGACTGTTGAATTCTTGTTTGAGTTTTCCTGTTTGACTTCCTCATTGTTGCACTCGAGGAGAGAAAGAATCTGGCTGTCTGTTGAATTTGCTTTTCGCATTAGCTGGTGCTGGTATCGGTAGGTGATGTATTTTTTTGCAATGTCAAAAGAGCCTTCTTTCATGATTTCTTTTTCAACAAGATCCTGAATCGCCTCAACGTTCATTTCGTGGTTTTCTGCCTCGCACTGTTTCTGAACGTTCAAAGCCATTTTTCTGATTTGTTTTTCGCTGAGCTGCTCTGAAACCGGAACTTCCCTGTTCGCCTTTGAGATTGCAATGATGATTTTGTTGAGATCAAAAATCACCTCGACGCCGTTTCGCTTAATGATTTTCATCGCGATGTCCCTTCCAATTTTTTAATTTTTATAAAAGCACTAGACGCCCTCTTAAATTGTCTAGTGGATAAATTGTGAATTATTTGTGGAAAAACACTAGATATAGTGTTTTTTCTGATATTGAAATAACTATAGATTTATCATCGGCGAGTGTCAATGTAAAAAACAGTGAAAATAGATTTTTCTAAAAACAAGTCGGTTTTGTCTAATCAATAGTTTGAGGAAAAAAATCCGCTGGAAAAAGTTCTGGTTTGGCTTAAAACCGCCGTTTTGCCCCGGTTCCAGCGGAATGAAGAGCTACATTTTAAGAGTTTTCTTTTCTTTGCTTACAGGCTCGCTTGTAAAATCGACGCCGAGCTTCTTGAAAATTTTTTTGTCAACTTCGCTGAGCATGACTGTTGTGTGAACTTTGCAGCCTTTGAGCTTTGGAAGCTGCTCAAGGGCTTTCCGGCAGTTTTCGTTTGTGTTGCTGAGCATTGAAAGCGCGACTAAAACCTCATCTGTATGAAGTCTCGGGTTTTTTCCTGCAAGATAGTCAACTTTCATTTTTTGAATCGGCTCTATCATTTCTGCCGGGATAAGTTTCTCGTCGTGAGGAATTCCCGCGAGATGCTTTGTTGCGTTTAAAATCAAAGCCGCGCTTGTTCCGAGAAGCGCTGAAGTTTCTGATGTTATGATTTTTCCGTCCTCAAGCTCGATAGCCGCGCAAGGAAGCCCTGATTTTGCGCCGCGCTCCTTTGCCGCCTCTGTGACTTTTCTGTCCGCTGTGGAAATTTGCGTCTGCTGCATTAAAAGCTCTATTTTTCCGACCTCGTTTTCAGAGCCGCTGCCTTCTGCAAGCTGGTTCAGAGCTTTGTAATATCGGCGGATTATTTCCTGTTTTGAAGCGTCTCTGCAGGCTTCGTCGTCATAAATACAGAACCCTGCCATGTTCACTCCCATGTCTGTAGGAGACTTGTATGGATCTGAACCGTAGATTCCTTTAAAAATCGCGTCCATTACAGGATAAATTTCTATGTCGCGGTTGTAGTTCACTGTCGTTTTTCCATATGCTTCCAAATGCCACGGGTCAATCATGTTTACGTCGTTCAAATCCGCTGTCGCTGCTTCGTAGGCGATATTCACAGGATGTTTCAGCGGAAGATTCCAGATTGGAAACGTTTCAAATTTTGCGTATCCTGCTTTTACGCCGCGCTTGTTCTCGTGGTAAAGCTGACTTAGGCAGGTGGCCATTTTTCCGGAGCCTGGCCCTGGAGCTGTAACAACAACGAGCGGACGTGAAGTTTCAATGTAGTCGTTTTTTCCAAAACCGTCGTCACTGACAATAAAATTTACATTTGAAGGGTAGCCGGAAATTGTGTAATGATAATAAGCTTTTATTCCGAGCTTTTTGAGCTTTGCCCGGAACGCCTTTGCAGTTGCCTGCCCGGTGTAGTGCGTTATTACGACGCTTCCGACCATAAGCCCCCTTTTCTGGAATTCGTCACGCAGACGCAAGACGTCTTTATCATAAGTGATTCCCAAATCGCCGCGGATTTTGTTTTTTTCTATATCAACAGCGCTGATTACAATTATTATTTCTGCATAATCTGAAAGTTGCATGAGCATTTTGAGTTTTGAGTCCGGCTGAAAACCGGGAAGAACGCGCGAGGCATGAAAGTCGTCAAAAAGCTTTCCTCCGAATTCAAGGTAAAGCTTGCCGTCAAATTTTGAAATGCGCTCTTTAATGTGCTCCGACTGAATCTTCAGATATTTTTCGTTATCAAATCCTAATCTCATAATGCCCAATTTTAATGGTTTTTCAGACAATTAACAATTAAGAAACTTTGCCGGAAAATTTTTCCCGTTGAAAAAAATTCTCGCATTCATTTTTTCTGTTTTTATTTTTGGACTATATTTTTCTTGAGCAGAAAAAATTCACTTCCGGCGCCTAGTGCTTAGAAACAGGCCCGCTGTTTCGCGCTTCGCTCACGCTCATCTAAAGATTGCGGCTGCAAAAAACGGGCCGGCTTTTGCTATGCTGCCTGCAATATGATTTTGCCCCAGCAGCCGCAAGCGCTCCATAGCGGTGTAGGATTTTCTTCCGCGCGTTTTAGTTTAAGCGGACGTTCTTGCTTTTCCGGAGAAAAAATTGGCTGCCCCTTTTTTCAATCTAAAAAAACTGCTGAATGATTTTCTAAACTGTAAATCATGAATGTAGAAAAGAAAAAGTTTTAGAGATAGAATTATTTATAAATTTTTCTGAAATTAGAGGTAAAGCGATGGATATCCGTTATTCAACTGGAAAAGAGCCGTTCAAAAGAATGACAACAGATGAACTTAGAAAAGAGTTCTTGATTTCAAACATTTTCATCAAAAACGACGTGAGCGCAGTTTACAGCCACATCGACAGAATCGTGACTTTGGGCGCAATGCCGGTTGATGAGGAGGTGAGACTCGACAAAAACATTGATGCTATGAAAGATTTCGGCGTTGATTTCTTCCTTCAGAGACGTGAGCTTGGAATGATTAACATCGGCGGCGACGGAGTTGTTGTTGCTGACGGAAAAACTTACGAGGTAAAGCATTACGACGCTCTTTATCTTGGAGCTGGCACAAAGGATGTTGTTCTTGAGTCAAAAGATTCAAAAAATCCGGCAAAATTCTATATGAACTCAACACCGGCGCACTGCACTTATCCTTCACGCGTAATCACTTACGAGCAGGCGAACCATGTGCACATGGGAACTGCCGAGGAAATTAACGACAGAACAATCAACCAGTACATTCATCCTGATATTCTTGAGACTTGCCAGCTTTCAATGGGAATGACTCACTTGGAGACAGGCTCCGCATGGAACACAATGCCGGCGCACACTCACGAGAGAAGAATGGAAGTTTATTTCTACTTCGATTTTCCTGAAAATGACGTTGTTTTCCATTTTATGGGAGAGCCTCAGGAAACAAGACATCTCGTAATGCATAACGAGGAAGCTGTAATCAATCCTTCGTGGTCAATCCACTCTGGAGTTGGAACTAGAAACTATACTTTTATCTGGTCAATGGGCGGCGAGAACCGCACTTACACTGATCAGGACTGGATTGCAACAAAAGACTTGAGATAGAAAACGTGTGGGCCAAAGGCGCATAGAAACCGCGCAAGCCCAGAATAACAAAATTCTTGTTGTTCTGGGCTTGCGCTTTAAAATTTAATTTGTCCTTTAGAAAATTTGCGCCATAAATGTTGCGCTTAAATTCAGCGCGGAGTTTTTAATCCTTTATTTTACAATCACATAGACAGTTTCGCGCGCTGTTCTTTCTGACAGGTTTATTGTAATTGAAGGCGATGTGATGTCGATTTTTCTTAATACAAATCCGTAAGGCCCAATGCTTGTGCTTATCGCATTGCTGACAGGCCTGACGATTGGTGTCGAATTTATGCTTGTGAACATTGGCGCGCATTTTAATTCGTTGTTTAACACAGAAATGTTGAAACCTTTGTCATTTGTGCATTCTTTGACGTATTCATTGAACAGAGAATCAAAAGTGTATTTTTTTGATGAAAGCGTGTTCACAGCGTCAATAATCGAATCTTCATTTGCTTTTCTGTTCGACATTATCAGTCTTACAAGATCTGCCCCCCCGAAATTTCTTACAAGCCATGCGCCAAAAGCATATGCTGTTCCGTATGAATAGGTCGTGGAAAATTCCTTAAGGCCGCTCTTGTAATAATAACTTCGGAACGTGTTCATTCTCATTACGGCAGGGGCTTTGATTCCTGATTTTATCTGAGTGGAGAACATGTCTTCTGCGAGCATGCTGAGCATCTCATTGTACCAGTCATCGGAATAAATGCCGTTCATGTCCTTTACGCTGTAATTTATCATGTGCTGAAATTCATGGATCAAAGTGCTTTCAGCCAGTCTTTTTTCCTGCGCCGAGCCAGCGACGTAGTCGTAGTTTATGTAAAAATATTTCCCGCCGTTTGAATATTTTGCCGGATTTGATGCCCTGTAAGTTTTCCCGCATGTTTTTAAAAGCTCTTCCTCTGTTTCGTAGTAATCCTTGCAATAAAAATATCCGATTACACTCGGGTTTGTGATATGGTAAATCACAATGTTCACTTTTGCTCCTGTGTTTGTGTGTCTGGCCATGTCTTCAAGCCTGTACGATGCGCCATCATAAATATAAAGCTTGTCGCTTTCTTTTCCGAATATCTCGCGCTCGGCCTCATAGAAATAGTCAAAAGTGTTTGCGATTTCCTTTATTAATTCGGGCTTAAGCTCTTCGTCGTTATTTATAATGCTCCATATAATGCAATATTTTCCGATATATTCAATCGTTCCCTGCTTTGCGCTGTATGCGGTCAATTCCTTGTTTGAGTCAACGTAGATCATTTTTTTGGATCCGACTGTTACTGCGGCTCCAGGGCTGTAAGAGCCGTAGGCCGCCGCGGCTGCTCTTTCTTCTGAAGCGTTCAGCTTTGAATCTTCCGCTTTTAGGCGCGGCAAAGTTACCCCCTTGAAACCTTGCGTTATGTCTAATTCTTCTTCTGAAAGAATTTCGTATTCATCAGAAATTACTCCGTTGTCTGAAAACACTGCTCTGCCAGACGCTGAAATTTCCGCGATTTTCATGGCTTTTTCCGTCTGGATTGTCTTTGAGGAATTGTTTTGGCTTACAAGATAAAGGCTTTTGTTTTCAAGATTGTTTATCGTTACCGTTCCGACGCCGGAATCAATATTGAAAAACTGTGTGGCTGTTGAAACTGACACGTCAAAATTTGATACTTTCGTGTTTTCTATCAGAATGTCGTCAAAATCTGAATCCGAAGATGTGTCAATATCTGTCAAATCTGTTGCGCAGGAAGAAAGGAGCATTGATGAAAAGGCTAGCAATGAGAATTTAAAAAAAGTCATTTTCTCACCTCTCTATAAAAGCCATTTTAAGGCTAAATCAAGAAAAAACAATTTTAATGTCTGCAAAATTATAAAAACTTATTTTTTAAGATTCGTTGAATCCGCCTGTAATTTTCAATAAAATGATTCCATCATGATAAAAATTCAAAAGTATTCCGATGTAGGAGAATCTTTTTTTTCGGGACGCGATTTTGGCGGCTCGATTGATGTTGTAAAAGATATTCTTGTCGATGTAAAAAAACGCGGCGATAATGCTTTGGCTGAATACGGCGAAAAATTTGACGTGAGCGCGCCTGCCTCGCTTGAAATTCCTGTTGGCGAACTAAAAGCCGCTGCTGAGAAAATGCGGTGTGAGAATCCTGAGCTTTATAAATCGCTTTGTTATAGCCATGACCTTGCTCTTAGATTTGCAAAAAAACAGAAAGAAAGTTTTGATGATTTTGAAGTGGAGCTTGAGCCTGGAATGTTTACCGGGCAGAAAAATATCCCTGTTGACCGTGCCGGTGTTTATGTTCCTGCCGGAAGGTTTCCCCTTGTTTCAACTGTTGTGATGACTGTGACTCCTGCTGTGGCCGCCGGTGTAAAGGAGATTATTCTTTGCACTCCGCCTCGTGTTCATCCTGACGACAGAGCCGCGGCTGAAAAAAACGGAAGCGGAGTTCCAGGAAAACCGTTTGTTGGCGGAAAGCCTTATGCTGATGAAAATATAATGGCGGCCGCTTATATCTGCGGTGTTTCAAAAGCGTTTGCATGTGGTGGCGCGCAGGCGATTGGAGCGCTTGCTTTCGGAACTTCTTCAATTCCGAAAGCGGATGTGATTGTAGGCCCTGGAAATAAATTCGTTGCAGAAGCGAAAAAACTTGTTTATGGAACCGTAGGAATTGACATGGTGGCAGGCCCTACAGAGGTTTTTATAATTGCCGATAAAAGCGCGGATCCTGAATGGGTTGCCGCAGACTTGCTTGCCCAGGCTGAGCATGATGTGGTCGCCCAGCCGATTATGGCGACTGATGACAAAGATTTTGCGGAAAAAGTCGCAAGGGAAGTTGACCGCCAGCTTGAGACTCTTGCGACAAAGTCTGTTGCTGAAAAATCAGTTGAAAACTGCGGAAAAATCATTCTGTGCGACAATTTGGAGCAGGCCGCTGAGGCCGCAAACAGAAAAGCTCCCGAGCATTTGGAGCTTGCAATGGACGAGGGAAAGGAGCGTGATAAAATAGCCGGGCTTTGCCACAATTACGGCTCTCTTTTTATCGGGCACGGAAGTGCGGAAGTTTTCGGTGACTATGCCGCCGGTCTTAACCACACGCTGCCGACTTCTGGAAGCGCGCGTTTTACAGGCGGATTGAGCGTCCGTGTTTTCTTGAAGACTGTAACGACCTTGCGCTCGATTTCTGGAACAAAAGGCGCCGTTGCTTCTGCCGAGGCTGCAGGGCACCTTGGAGATGCGGAAGGGCTCGCCGGACATGCAAGAGCCGCTAGAATACGGTTAGGAGATAAAGTATGAAAAAGAACTTTTTGTTGCCGTTAATTTTGATTTTTGCCGGATTTGCCGCTTTTGCTGAGGAAATGACAGCGCAGCGTCTTGCTGAAATTTTTGCCGACAACGACCGTGTTCCAGATTTCAGTTATGCGATGCTTTATATTGACGTTCTTCTTCCAGACGGAGAGCTTTCTGACCATATGGTTGTGAACGAGTATGGAAGCGGGGTTGGAACTGACTTGAAAAATCTTGTGGTAGAATTTAAGTCGCCTGCAAAAGTCAAGAATACCCGAATCCTTCAAGCTCAGAAAGTCAAGAAGCAGGATGACCGCTGGGTCTATATGCCGGCGTTAAAAAGCGTGCGCCGGATTCCTATGTCAGAGAGATATAAGTATTTCGCAGGAGAATACACTTACAACGACATGACAGTCCGGGAGCCTCATGAGGACGTCAATAAAATTCTTGATTACAATGCCACTGCGGCAGTGAACGGAAAAACTTACAGCTGCTGGAAGATGGAATCTGAACCAATCAAGAAGTCAGAAGTCGAGTACGGCTACAGAATAAGCTTTTTTGACAAAGATACTTATCTTCCTGTCAGAATTGAATATTATGACAAGAAAGATTCAAGCAAAATGATAAAACTGTATGAAATTACCGAGGTTGAATGGGTTACAGGCGAAACTGGAATAAAGTATCCGCTTCGCCGCGACAATATGCTTACAAATTTGGTTTCTGGAAGAAAAACGAGAATTCGTGTTGTGGACTTCAAATTTGACGAGCATATTTCAGACGGCTATTTTACACAGAGTTTTTTGCAGACAGGAAAGACAAAAAAATAATTTTATGAAGACCGCAGATCAAGAATCTTGAAATGCAGAGAAGACAGAAATGCGGTTTTTTAGAATCAGAATAAAATTTGCTTTTTACATGCGAAATAGGGAAGATTTTTATGAAAATTTATAAGCTTGGCGAAGAAGTTTTAAGAAAAAAATGCGAGCCTGTAAAAGAAGTTTCGGATTCAATGCGCGAAACTTTCAACGAGATGTTTGAGACGATGATTCAGGCTGAAGGTGTCGGACTTGCGGCTCCTCAAGTCGGAATTTCCGAGAGATTTTTTGTTGTGATTGCTGACGACGATGTTCGCCGTGTATTTGTGAATCCGCAGATTATCTCGACAAGCAATGATTTGTCAGATTACGAGGAAGGCTGCCTTTCGCTTCCTGGATTCAACGAGAATATAAAGCGTCCTTCAAAAGTGACAGTCCAGGCGCTCGACGAAAAAGGAAAGCCCTTTACTTTGAAGGCTGAAGGTCTTCTGGCCCGCATTATCCAGCACGAAAACGATCATCTTGACGGAATTCTTTACATTGACCGCGGCGATCCTGCTTTTGCGGCTGATGTGAACGAGAAAATGAAAAAACGTCTTGAACGCGCGGCAAAAAAAGAAGCTGAAAAAGAAAGAAAAGCGAGATCAATTGCGGCGAAGATTGCCGCGAAAGAAGCAAAAAAGGCTGGCAAAAAATAAATCAATATCAGACTGTGTAAAAATTCGCGCCTGATCTTGTATTTTTCCTTTCCCTGTGGCGGCATTTTCTGCCGCCCTTAATTTTTTTTATTTGATAAAGCGATGATGAAAAAACTGAAAATTCTTTACGCAGGTTCTCCTTTGGCTTCAGCGGTTGTTCTTGAAAATCTGATTCAAAATTCCTTGGAAATCGGATTTGAGATTGCCGGAGTTTTGACCAATCCTCCTTCTACGCGCGGCCGGCATTCTGACTTGATTCCAACCGAGGTTTCAAAATGCGCTCAGGCACACGGAATAAAAATTTTTGAATTTGAGCATTTGATGGCAGAGGCAAGAGAGGCTGTTTCTGTTTTGAATGCGGATTTGCTGGTTTCTTTTGATTACGGAAGAATTTTCGGACCGAAATTTCTGGCTCTCTTTCCTTTAGGCGGAATCAACTTGCATCCGAGCGCGCTTCCGAAATATCGCGGCTGCACGCCAGTTCCCGCCGCAATTCTCAATGGAGATGCCGAGCTTGGCGTTACAGTCCAAAAGCTTGCGCTGAAAACCGACGAAGGCGATATTTTAGCCCAGGATTTTATTTCTCTTGACGGCACGGAAACCACAAAAGAGCTGATGGACGGAGACGGAAAATCAAGCAAGATAACTTTGCTTGGAACGCGCCTCTTAATAGAAAGTCTGGAAAAAATTATAAAAACCGGAAAATCCGCTGGCGTTCCCCAGTCAGAAACTGAGCTTGCAAAGTCTGGAAAAAACTTCCCGTATACAGAATTTATCAAAAAAGACGACGGGATTATCGACTGGAATGAAAACGCGGAAAAAATCGGAAGAAAAATCCGCGCGTTTACTCCGTGGCCTCTCTGCTCGACCGTTTCTGGAGGCGTGAAGCTTTTAATTTTGAAAGCCGAAGTTTCTGAAAAAAAATCATCTGAAAAATGCGGAACTGTTCTTCCTTACCAAAAATCTTCCGGAATTGAGATTGTCTGCGGCGAAGGCTCCGTCCTTGTTGTAAAAGAGCTTCAGTGGCAGGGAAAAAAGGCGATGGACTACAAAGCGTTTATGAACGGAGCGAGAAATTTCTGCGGAACGGTTTTGGGCATTTAAGCTGATTTTTAAGAAATCTTTCTGATTAGGAAAATTGTTTGTAAAATCATTGTTTTTGAATTGAATTCTATGTTATCCTTTTGCCTGAAATTTGGCGGAAAAAATAGAGAAAATGGAAACTGAAAATCTAAACGAAAAAGAAGGGAAAAAAAATTTTGCTAAAAATCAAGCGCGTTTTCCTTTCGCAATCTTTAATAAAATAAAGCATTTCGACAAGAAAAAATTTAAGGAAGGATTTTTTGAAGCGGTTGACTCACTGCAGGCAAACGGAAAAGTCCTTTTCGCAACTGTTGTTTTAGCGCTGGTCTTGATGTTTGCGGTTTGCTGGATCGTTTTTTTTGCGACAGTCAGGCGGCCTGAGCAGGTTATGGTTCCTAATGTTGTCGGAAAAGAGCTTGCGAGCGCTCTTCTTGAGATGCAGGCAAAAGAACTTTATCCGAAAATTCAGCTCCGTTATACAGACAATCCTGATGATGCCGGAAAAATTCTTGTTCAGAATCCGGATGCCGGCGCGATTGTAAAAGCCGGGCGGAGAATAAATTTGACTGTGAGCCGCGGCGTTATTGTTGATAACGTCGGCGATTATGTCGGACAGAATTTTGATGACGTGAAAATCAACTTGCAGACAATGTTCACTGGTTCAGCGAAGCCTCTGATTGTGCTTGCGGAGCCAGTCTACAAGCCGGACACGAGCGCGCCTGGAACTGTTATTGCTCAGGCTCCTGCCGCGGAAACTCCGATTTCAAATCCTGTTACTGTCACGCTTGTTGTGAGCAGCGGAGACAATTTTTCGAGCACGAAAGTTCCAAATATTGTAGGAATGGATCTTTCTTCGCTTTTGAAATTTTTGTCTACAAGCAAGGTTGTTTTTGAATTTAGCGAAACCGATGCTGATAAAGATTCTGATGTTGCCGTTGTTGTTTCTGAGGAGACTTCTGAAAAAGAGTATGTTCCGAATTATACCCGCATAAAAGCTGAAATTGCGCTTCCAAGAAAGAATTTTGATGGAAAGATTTACGGTCTTTTTACAGTGAGCCTTCCGAATTATCCTTATGCGGTTGACATGACTCTTGAAAACGCCGGCTCTGACGGAAGTTCTGAGACTGTAGTCAGCATGAAGCACAACGGCGGTAAAGTCACGATTCCGTATTTTGCTGAAAGTGGCAGCGAGCTTATTTTGAACGTTGCCGGAAAGAAAACAGTTAGAAAAACGGTTGAGTAAAAATGATTTTGAATCTTATTAATTTTGCCGGCAGTCTATGTTTCTTGCTCTATGGAATGAAGCTGATGAGCAACGGTGTTCAAAAATGCGCGGGGCAGAAACTTCAGAAAACGCTGGCGTTTATGACCGGCAACCGCTTTGTAGGATTGCTTACCGGCTGTGTTATAACTATGATTATCCAGTCGTCAGGCGCGACAACGGTAATGCTTGTAAGCTTTGTAAACGCAGGGCTTGTAACTCTTGAGCAGTCGGTCGGAGTCGTTTTCGGGGCGAACATCGGAACTACAATTACAGCTTGGATTGTTGCGCTGTTCGGCTTTAATTTTAAGATTGAGACATTTGCGATTCCGGTTTTTGGATTCGGCTATCTTTTGACAATCATAAAAAAAATTAAGAATGAGGGCCTGGGGCAGGC
>CAVDRA010000004.1:0-27576 GCA_963611155.1 bacterium
GAACTATGCTCGGCTGGCTAAAATCCGGGCTTACAACAATCTCACAGTCAAGGCAATGCAAAACAAAATCCTGATATTTTGCTTCGCCAACTTTCGGGAAAAGATAAGGACCTTTCCGCGTCCAGTATTTAGCGATGATTTTATCGTATATAAACCAGTTTTTTTCTTCGCGCTCCTGCAAAGCCTTTATTAAATCATAGACAGAACGCGTAACAGCAGCGCACAAAGGAGCCGGAATCACAGATTCAAAATCAAATTTTCTAGAAGAAATTGCCTGATTCCTCTGATCTTTCTGACCTTCCTGCTCTTTCTGATTCTTACCGCTCTCTGCTTTTTGCTGAAAAACAAGCTCGGATTTTACAGCCAAAATAAAAATATCGTCAGTCCATGGAAGAGCCGGAGCAAAAACGATGCAGTCAACACTCCGCCAGTCAACTGAAACTGGATTCCACGGCCTAAAAAAACTTGTGTTCTCAGAAGAAAGCTCCAAAGCGACTTTTAGAGCATTGCTTTTAGATGAAAAAACGAAAGCGGTTCTGTCATCGCCAAAAAGAGAGGAAACTGCGCGGCTAAGCTGGCTTTTAAATTTTATATTTTCCGCTGAAAAATCTGTATAGAAAGATCCTGTAATTCCGCGGTCGAGAACATTTTTCAAGACAGTGAAAGTTCCCTTTGCGCCCCAGCCCAAAATAGCGCGTCCGGCTTCCTGATACAAATCCGTAAGGCGAACGCGTTTTTCAGTGTACAAAAAACAACCACGGGCGCGCTTTATCGTGCCGTATTTCATGGCGATATTTTCCGCCAAAATTTCTCTAGAATTCATTTGCGCAAAATTATATCAAACTGAAATGTGTTTTTCCATAAAAACATACTCAAGCAAAATCAGCGGAGAAATTTAATATCGGAATTTTACAATTTAAAACGATTTTAATTATCATTTTATCTTGAATAACGCAATAAGAAAAATCTTTTAGTACGGTTTTATCCAAAACAGTTGCTTGTTAGTTTATTTTATGTTCATTACAATCAATTGATTAAAATGATTGGATATAAACTTTCGGATTTAATTGACAAATCTGTTCTGCAGGATGTGCAAGAAACTTTTTCTCAATTGACGGGGATGGGCTGCGTTATTGTGACGCCAGCAGGCGATTCGCTCACAGAAAAAGTCTGCTTTTCAAATTTTTGCGCCGATACAATCCAGAAGTCAGAAATCTTAAAAAAACGCTGTTCGCAATGCCATAAAAACGCGGTTCTCGAATCCTTAAAAAAAGGAAAAACCGTTGCCTACTACTGCCATTTGCATTTTATTGAATTTGCGGCTCCAATCACGGCAGGAAGATATTTTCTGGGCGGAATTGTAAGCGGACAGAAAAAAGAGATTTCAAAAAGCGATATAAAGAAAATTTCCACGCTAATTACGCATTTCGCTTCGACAATTTCGAATATGGCGGTCAAAAATTTCGAGAGACTTGAAAAAACTCAGTTTCAGGAAAAAACGGCTAGAAGCCAGACGTTGCTTGCCACAGACATGGCCCTAAAAATGAAATTTTCGCTGCAGAAATGGCTGGCCTCGCTAAAATCAGTATCGAGTCTTGAGATTCCAAAACCGGCAAAAGAAGCAATCAGAAAAATACTTGAAAGCGGAAATGAAACTTCGATTGAAATTTCAGACATTGTTGACTACATAAAATTGACAGAAGGCGCGGCGAATCTTTCTGAGTCAGAATACGACATCAGGCGTTTGCTTCCGCAAACTGTTGAAGCGCTAAAAATGAATCTTGTAGAAAAAGACATTTCGATTTTCTTCGAGGTTGACAAAAGCGTTCCGAGAACACTTTTCGGCGACTACGGCAGAATATCAAAAATCATATCGAATCTCATACAAGAAAGCGTTTCAAGAATGGAAGTCGGCTACATAAAAGTTCGGGCATCATGCAATGATTCTTCATATGCGAAAATGCTTGAAATCACAGTTGCTGATTCTGCATGCGCATTTTCGCACCAAGAGATTGAAAATATCCGGCATTATTTTAAAACAGGAATTTCAGTCTTGCTTGAAAACGGAATAAAAAAAGGACTGAGCTATCCGATGGTTTCAATGCTGTTAAAACAGCTTTCCGGAACGATCGGAATCAAATTTGGAAGCAACAAGAATACAGTGTTTCAGTTCAATATTCCGCAGCTCAGCATTGACCAGACAGGAAAAAGAGCCTAAGAATGGAATTAAATTTTATAAAGCAATTTAAGTCTGCGCTGAAAAACGAAGAATTCCGCGTTTTTTATCAGCCGAAAGTTTCTCTGCACAATTACCAGATTGCGGGAGCTGAAGCCTTGTGCCGATGGTTTCATAACGGAGTCATAATTCCGCCGGACAGCTTTATTCCCGCGCTCGAAACAGGCACAGATATTTGCGAGCTTGATTTTTATATGCTTGAGCACGTCTGCAGAGACATCAAAAAATGGATTGACGAAGGCAGAGAATGTGTGAAAGTTTCTGTGAACCTTTCGAGAAAGCACAAAGTAGACTGCCAGCTAATCAGAAAAATAATCGCAATTATCGACGCATACAAAGTTCCGCACAATCTGATTGAAATCGAGCTTGTCGAGTCAATGTCGGACATGAATTTTGAGCAACTCAGGGAAATTGTTTTCGGGCTAAAAAGATACGGAATCAGCATTTCTGTGGATGATTTTGGAACAGGATTCTCTTCGATGAATCTTATCCGAGACTTGCCGTGGAACGTCTTAAAAATCGACAAAAGATTTGTTCCGCAGGGAACGAACGACAAAAAACAGTACATAATGATAAAGCATTTGATTTCTATGGCTCAAGATTTGGGTCTCGACTGCATTGTCGAGGGAATTGAAACTCTGGAGCAAGTGAAGATTCTAAAAGAATATAACTGCTTCTTAGCCCAGGGAAACTTTTTTGACAAGCCTCTGCCGCCAAGAGAATTTGAAAAACGACTTCCGCTAAAACAAAAACCGACAGTAACGCCGTTTGACGACAGACTTTTAGCTCCGGAAGCGAGAGAGCTTCTGCGAAAGGAAAGAGCAAAGCAAGCCACGCTTGAAAAAGCAAAAACAACGCTTGCCTAAGAAGCTTTCTCTAAAGCAGGACTCTCAGTTTTCCCAATCTCCCGGCGCGGAAAAACTTTTGCAAAACAGCAAAAGCGTGTTTAAGCAAACAAAAAACAGCGCAAAAATGCCAGACAATAAAAAAAACAGGACCGTCTTAAAAGTTATATCCCCCGATGGTTGAGCCTGTGCGCAAGCAGCCGCCAGATATAGAGTGCGCAATAAAAGAAACGGGCGTTTTACACTTAAAAACGCCCGTTTCTTATTTTTTCGATATTTCCAGCTTTTTCTATATCTTCGAAAGTTTTTCGTTAACCAGCTTTGAAGCAACTCCTGGATTTGCCTTTCCCTTAGAAGCCTTCATGACCTGACCTGTAAGCCAGCCTACAACGTTTGTTTTTCCAGACTTAAAATCCGCAACGGCTTTCGGGTTTTCTGCAATTACTGTGTCAACAATCGCCTCGATTGCGCCGGCGTCGGAAACTGTTTCCATTCCTTCTTCTTTGATAATTTGTTCAGGAAGTTTTGCCGTTTCGAGCATCTTTGCAAAGACAACTTTTCCCTGAGCATTTGAAATCTTTTTATCTGCAATCGCATTTACAAGCCCGGTAATATGAGCCGGCGTAATGTTCACTTCGCTGATGGTTTTTCTCTGTTCGTTAAGCACGGCAAGGAGTTCAGCAAGAATCCAGTTTGCAACCTTTTTAACGTCCTTTGCGCCCTTCGCCGCTTCTTCAAACCACAACGCAAGTTCGCGGGTAGAAGTCAAAGTTTCAACGTCAAAATCTGAAAGTCCGAACTGCTTCTGCAGACGGATTCTCTTTGCTTCCGGAAGTTCACCGACACGGCTTTCAGCACGCGCAATCAGTTCTTCGTTTACCTTGAACGGTTTGATGTCCGGTTCAACGACAAAGCGGTAATCGACGAAAGAATTTTTAGTACGCATGATCTGCGTAACGCCCTTGTCTTCGTCCCAGTTCATCGTGTTTTTATAGCCTGGGTTGAATTCCTGACGGTCTTCTTCAAATTCCTTGAGCTGCCGTTTTGCTTCGTAGGCACAGGCTTCGCGGATTGACTTGAAAGAGTTCAGGTTCTTGATTTCGGAAATCGGCGTGTGATAGAGCTTTCCGTCTTCCCACACGTTCAGGTTGATGTTTGCGTCACAGCGCATGTTTCCTTCTTCAAGGTTACCGTTTGTAACTTTTACGTAGCGCAAAATTTCCTGAACGGTCTGCATGAAGAGAGCCGCTTCTTCCGGGGAAGTCATGTCCGGCTTTGTTACGATTTCAATGAGCGGAGTGCCCGAACGGTTGTAGTCGATATAAGAATGTTTACCCGGCAGGTGCAGAGACTTACCAACGTCTTCCTCAAGGTGGATGCGCTCAATGCGCACACGGCGGTATTTTTTGCCCTCGTTTTCTACGATGCAGTTTTCACCCTTAAAATTGTTCGGACGGAACTTTGCGCCACCTTCCTGCTCGTCTTTAGAATAATGCGAAAGAGGAAGGTCAACGTGACCGTCAATGCACAGAGGAATGTCGTACTGGGTAATCTGGTAGCCCTTCGTCAGGTCAGGATAAAAATAGTGCTTGCGGTCAAACTTCGTAAAACGCGCAATATTGCAGTTCAAAGCCATGCCGGCAACTGCCCCAAGTTCAACATAGCCTTTAGAAATGCGAGGCATAGCACCCGGCAAACCGAGGCAGACAGGGCAGACGCGAGTGTTAGGCATTCCGCCGTATTTATTTTCGCATGCACAGAAAGCCTTTGTTTTCGTCAAAAGCTGAGTATGGATTTCGCATCCGATTACGATTTCATATTTTTCAACTGCCATATATTTTTCTCCACCATTTACTCTTTTACGGGAACGCCGCACCCTTTGTGGTCTTCTTCCCACGCCTGGGCAGTCTGTAAGATTTTCAGTTCATCAAACATTTTTCCTCCAAACTGAATTCCGACAGGCATGCACGAAGCATTTTTGTTTTCTTTGGAAGTAAAGCCTGCAGGAACAGACACAGACGGAATGCGCGCAAGGTTTACGAACGTTGTGAACAAGTCGCTCAGATACATTTCAAGCGGGTCGTCAACTTTTGAACCGAGCTTGAAGCTTGCCGTCGGACAGGTCGGGCAGAGAATCAGGTCGTAGCTTTCAAAAAGCTTTGCGATTTCCCGCTGGATTCGCGCACGCACGCTCATACCCTTCTTGTAGGTGTCGCCGGAGAACTGTTCAGAAAGAACGTAGTTTCCGATTATGATTCTGCGTTTAACTTCCGGGCCGAAACCGTCAGAACGCGTGTCGATGTAGAGCTGGTCGTAGCCTTTTTCGTTGTCAACGCGGTTACCGTAGCGGATACCGTCAAAACGGCTTAAGTTGGAAGCCGCTTCGCTCAAGGCAATTACATAGTAAGAAGCGATGGAAGCGTCAAGAATCGGAAGGTCAACGCTTTCAATCTTTGCGCCTTTAGAAGTAAACCACGCCTTGACGTCTGCAAAAACCTTTGCAACATCGGCGTCCATACCTTTTGATTCTTCAAACTGCTTTGGGACGGCAATCTTGAGTTTTGAAACGTCAATCGCCTTTAAGTTTTTAAGTTCGTCAGCAGAAGGAAGGTCAGCGGAAGTGTCATCGTAGAAATCAGCTCCGGACATGAGGGCAAGCGGAGTTGCAATATCCTGCGGAGTGTGTCCGATAATTCCGACCTGATCCAGAGAAGAACCGTAGGCAACAACACCCCAGCGGCTCAAAACGCCGTAAGTCGGCTTTAAACCGTAAACCCCGCAGTAACTTGCCGGCAGACGGACAGAACCGCCCGTTTCCGTGCCGAGCCCAAAAAGAGCCTGGTTTGCAGCAACCGCCGCAGTAGAACCACCGGAAGAACCGCCTGAAACATAGTCGCGGTTGATAGGGTTACGCGTAGGACCGTAAACCGAATATTCAGTTGAAGAGCCCATCGCAAATTCGTCCTGATTGCAGCGGCCGAGCGGAATTGCGCCGGCGTCTAAAAGGCGGGCAATAACAGTCGCGTTGTAAGGAGCGCGGTAGCCTTTTAAAATCTTAGAAGAACAGGTTAAGTTTTTTCCCTTAACCGAAATGTTGTCTTTTACAGCAAACGGAACGCCTAAAAGAGGCTTCTTCTCAAAAAGCTGTTCGATTGTTCCGCTTGCTCTTGCAGCAGCAATTTCTGCGTCGGCTTCTTTTGCCTTTGCAAGAACGTCATCATAGATTTCAAGGAAAGCGTTTAAAGGCTTTTCGGATTTTCTGTCTTTTTCAAAAGTTTCGATAGAAGAACGTACTAAATCTTCGGAAGTTGTTTTTCCAGATTTTAAGGCTTCTACAGTTTCGTTTATTGTATAGTACATAGTTTTTTCCTGAATATTTTACAAGTGCGCTAAAGCACTGGGAATTTCTGACGTGTGCGCTATAAGCGCACGGCCTGGCTGCGCTAGGGATTGTAGGGGCGCCGAAGGCGTTCTGCTGACCGTCTGTTATCTATGCCACGGATGTCAGCAGAATGGAGCGCGTAAGTCGCGGAACCCCGAAAAGCCCGACCCGCGGATTTTCCACGGGGAGCGCCCAAACAAAAAAATTAAGCGCCTTCTCCAAGCACTTTTGGAACCTGATAGTATCCGTCCATAAATTTGTCTGTTGTCTGCTTGAGAGATGGAATATCAAGCCCCGCAACAATTTCGTCTTCGCGGAGTTTTTCTGCCTCGGTCGAAGGATAAGCGTCATAAGGATTTTCGGAGTCGTCATATTTAGAAAGAATGTCAAAATATCCGACAATTTCGTCAACCTGTTTTTTCAGCGTTGCCATGTCTGTGCTTTCCGGAGAAAGACGGCTGAGCTGAAGCAAATTAGAAAGAGTTGTTTCGTCTACGGTTTTCATATGTTTTATTTTACAAAAAAGAGGCACTTTGTGGAATAAGCGATTAAAACACGAAAAATCTAAACTAGCCCGGCAAGAGATTTTTCAGGAGATGCATTTTCAAGACGGAATCCTTCCGGAACAGTCAGAATAACGTTTGTGTAATTCACGAGCCCTTTTACGCCGTATTTCACAAGGCGGTCAGTCATTTTCTGGGCGTTTTCGTCTTCAACGGTCAAAATTACGAATTCGATTTTTTTCTGCTTGATGATTTTTTCCAAATCTAAAGTCTGATAAAGAGGAATCCGTGATTTTAAGATTTCAACGCGGTTTTGATTGGAGTCAAACGCCGCAACAAGCGAAAAAATTCCGCTTTCAAAAACAGAATTTTCCAAAAAAGCCTGGCCAAGATTTCCAAGCCCTATAATCGCGCAATTATGTTTTTTTGAATTCTCGCCATTCGCGCAAAGTCCAAACGTCTCGTCAATCGCTTTTTTCAGGATTTCCACGTCATAACCGTTAGAAACGCCGTTGTGAATTTCCAAAAGTGAAATATCGCGCCGGATTGTGGCCTCGCTCCAAAGCATTTTTTCAGAAATCTGAACCGAAGTGATTTTTTTTGATTCGACTTGCTCAAGAAATCTCGAAAGCAAAACGAGCCGCTTTTTTGACGGCGAAGGAATTTTTTTCATTTTTTGTCCGTATATCCAGCCAAAAGATTAGCACAAAATCATGAAAAATTCGTCAGTTTTCTTCTATTGTGTTTCGCCGTTCGCCCGAAGCTGCAAATCTCTCTCAATTTATTTTTTTCTCGTCAAAAGACTAATATTTTTCTTATTTTCCAACTTTTTTGCTGATATTGAATTTTTTTTGAAAATAAATAATTGAAAAAAACAAAAGAGGATTTTATGAAAGCAATTTTTATGCAAATCATTTTGTCGAGCTGGATTTTTTGCTCATGCGGACAAATAATTTCGTACAAAACTGAAAATTCAAACAATAAGACAAGCGTGAAGATTTTAAACTGGAATCTTCAGACTTTTTTTGATGCGGTTTTCGACGGAAATGAATATTCCGAATTCAAGAATGCGAAATCGGGCTGGAGCGAGCAAAAATATATCCAAAGGCTTTCGCGCCTGGAAGACGCCATAAAAAAAATCGATGCGGATATTCTTGTTTTTGAAGAGCTTGAAAAAGAATCCCAGCTTTATGATATTTCAAATAGACTTCTGGGAACTTTTAACTTTGCAAAGCTTTATAGCTATGGAGTTTTCGCAGCTGAGAGAGAATCGCCAATCGGCTGCGGAATTCTCTCCCGCTTTCCTCTCGGCGAAACAACGGTTCACAGTTTAGAAAGCCGCTCTCAAAATTTGACACAGCCATCAATGAGACCGATTATAAAAACGGAAATTCTCGTAAATGAAAAACCTCTTGCTCTTTTTGTGAATCACTGGAAAAGCAAAAGCGGCGAAGAAGAAGAAAGCAAAATCTGGCGGAAAAAGCAAGAATGCCTTTTATCCCGCCTTATGGCAGACTGCAAGACAAAGGCAAAAATTGCGTGTGGAGACTTTAATATGGATATTTCAGAATTTTCTTTTCATAAAGACGGGAAAAACAATTTCATCTTAAACGGAAAAAACAAAACCGCAGTTTATTCTCCATGGATTTTAGAAAACGGAGAGCTAAAATCGCCTGGAAGCTATTTTTACAAGGAAAAATGGGAACGTATCGACCATTTTTTTGCCGCTGGAAACGCAGAAATTTCAGATTTTTCTGCTGAAATATGCGGAGAATGGGCAGACAACGAAATGCATCCTGTCCGCTATAAAATATGGAACGGTCAAGGCTACTCCGATCATCTCCCGATTTCATGCACAGTAACTTTTTAAGCAAGCAAGATCAGAAAAAATGTTTCCTGAATATTTTCACAGGCATTTATTTTCAGGCAAGCCAACTTAAAAAACTATTTCTTACAATCCCATTGGCTAAAAAGATTTTCTGGAGCGGTCTCATCCTCGTCTTCAGAATCAGGGGTTTCATTTTCAGAAGGAGAATTTTCGTTCTCAACAGGAGAATTTTCGGAAATATCTGTTTTAGAGCTTAATTCTTCAATATCTTTTTTTAAGGCTGCAATTTTATATGAATCAGGCTCGGCGGAATTTTCCGGCACACAAGAATCAGCTGGCAATTTTTCAGCTTCACCGAATTTTTCTGCTGCTATATTGTCTTCACTATTTGATTTTTCGCCAAATTCTTTTGAAAGATCTTTCTTTTCAGTTTCCGCGCCCTTATTTTCAGAAATGGACGCAAGCTCGCTTTCCTCAAGCAAATTTTCTTTTTCAGTTTCAGAACCACCGTTTTGAGGAAGCGCAACTTCAAACGGAAAACCATTTCTTAAAATCGCCTGCGTCAAAAAAATTTTTATCGCAGAATCTATATCAGAACCAAGCATCTCAAAAACTTCGCTCGCTTCGTTCACGAGCTTGTCATCAAGATCAATTTCGTAAGTTTTTATCATTTTTTACTCCGTATTTGGAACAAACGTCTTTACATCTTCATTCGAAAGAGGTTTTGAGAAAAAATATCCCTGAATAAAATCACAGCCGAACGACTTCAGTCTGTCATACTGCCATTTTTCCTCGACTCCCTCAACAGTCAGCTTCATTCCAAGAGAATGCACAAGCCTTACAATATTTTCGATAAACTCCGCCTTGCCGTCAAGATAAGCGTCAACAGTGCTTTTATCAAGTTTTACACAGCAAAAAGGAAGGTAGCCAAGATAGTTCAAAGACGAATATCCAGTTCCAAAATCATCCAGAGCGATTTTTATTCCAAGCTCCCCGAATTGTTCAAAAAGCTCAAGAGCCTGATTTCGGTCCTTTAGAAGAAGACTTTCGGTAATTTCGATGACAATCAGCTCGGAAGGAATTTCATAAGTGCGCATAAGTTTTGACAAAAACTGAACATAGCTTCTGTCTTCCAGCTGGGCAACAGAAAAATTTATTGAAACACGCTGCAGCTCATGTCCGCTCTTTCGCCAGTCAGCAATCTGCTTGATAACTTTTTCAGTGACAATTCTGCCGATTTTCGCAATATGGCCGCCACGCTCCGCAATCGGAATAAAAACTCCCGGCGAGACATTACTGTTTGAAATTCGAGCAAGAGCCTCGTAGCCGCAAACTTTGCCGCTTTTCGCATCAATTTGAGGCTGATAAAGCACAGTGAAATCATCATTTTTGCAGGCATTTTCAAGAAGATTTCCGATTTGCGAATTCCTCAAAATTTCGTTTTTCATCTCGTCGTCAAAAATCAAAAATCGGCTTCTGCCTTGCCTTTTTGCGGCATGAACAGCGATGTCAACATTTGAAAGATAATCGTCTACATCAAGTCCAGGCTGCGAATTAACAATTCCGCCGGTTATTCTAATAAAAAAGGATTTTCCCTCAAAGACAATCGCATTTTCAATGAATTCTTTCAAAAAATAAATTTCAGGATCATTTTGTGAAAGTGTGGCGCCTTTATAAATTAAAAGAAAACTGTCTCCGTCAAAACGTGCGCCTTCATACTTTCCCTCATCGCAAAGATATCTTATTCTGGCGGCAAGCTCTCGCAAAACAGCATCGCCACATTTGTAAGAATTAAAATCATTTATCGAGCGAAAATCATTAACGTCAAACTGAATCACAGAAAACTCTTTGCCACTTTTTATGGCTGCCCCAATCCGGCCAAAAATTGCATAACGATTGTAAAGTCCCGTGAGAGAATCATGGCTTGCCGAAAAAAGAATTTTTCTATGGGATTTGAAAACTTCAAAAATGCAGGCTGTCAAAATCGCAAGAAAAAGAATCATCGAAAGAAAAATTTCGATAAACGGACCTAAAACCGGAAAATTTCTCTTCCAATAATCATATTTCCGGTTTAGCAAAACCGCATCGCAAGGCACTTTTTTGGTCATATTGAACTTTTTCAAAAGCGCGCTGTCAAAATAATATTCAGAATCAATTTTTGAAACATGCAGCTTTTTTATATCGGAAACGCCTTCTATTATGTCTTTTACTGTTTTTGCGGCCGCCTCCGCCATTTTTTCGTCGTTTATAATTTTTCCGCCAACAAAGCCTTTTCCAACCGAAGCAAATTCATCAGAAAAAATAGGAGCTTTTACATGCGCGGAAACAAATTCTGTTGTCTCAGTTGAAGAATACCATTTTCCGTCTTTGTCCTCGCTTGCGCAAAGGCAAATCACAAGATTGTTTTCCTCGATCACATCCAGAACTTTTCCAAGTGCTTCTCTTGAATATTCTGAGGCGTCAACTCCGCGGAAAAGATAGCCGGGATAATTTGATTTTAGCGAGAAAAATTCCGACTGACGTTCAATTCCAATCGTTGAATCATCATAAACTGCATAGACAACTCTGGCCTTCGGATAAAGTTTCATAGCAATTTCGATAGTGCCGCGAATGTTCTTCTCCGAAAAAAAGCCTTTCACATTCTGTTTTTGCTCAGCTAAAGCCGCGAGCCTGCCGTTATTCACTCCGGCAAAAACCATCGGAATTCCGGAGAAAAAATCGTTTTCATGGTCAAATGCGAATGAAAGCGCAAAATCATCGCCAAGAACAATTGCGTCATAAAAATTTTTTCTTGAAAATTTCATCTGAAGAGTCTTGCAGAAAATATCAAGATTTGATTCCGAGTTGAAATTCTGCATATCCATAAACTCAATATCAAGCGCAATATTAGCCGGCCCGAAAACAGATCTTAGACCGCGAATCTGTTGAGCCGCACGGTCAAAGGTGTTATTATAAGAACTTATATAGAGAACTTTTTTGTCGCTAAGAGACTGAAAAGACGAAGTGTCATAACTTTTTCCGACAGAATTGAAATAACTAGCGCCAACACGAAAAAGTCCATGAGAAATTCCAGCAGAAGCAACTGCAATAAGAAAATATAAAATAAATCTCAACAAACTCTTCATTAAGAATAACTCCAGAACACTCTTTTATTTCTGCAAAGAAAAGTTAGAAAATTCGCTTTTATTATATTATTTTTATAAGATTTTTCCAAACAAAAAAAGCCCGCTGCATTTTTGCAGCAGGCTTCAAGCTTATAAAGCTAAAACGAATTCGCAGTGAATATCACTTACGCCTTATTCAAGCGAGATTCCAAATCGTCAAGAATAGCTGTAAGTTCTTTCGGAAGGTGTTTTCCGAATTTCGGATAGTGGTTTTCACGAATATCCTTAACTTCTTTCTTCCAGCCTTCAACATCAACTTTTGTGATTTCCGGAAGTGTCTTCTTGTAGTAGTCTGCAAGACCGTCTGTGTTGATTGCACCTTCTTTTGGCATGTAGCCGATTGGTGTGTCAACGTAGTTGTCTTTTCCGTCGCAGCGGTCGAAGATCCATTCGAGTACACGGCTGTTGTCGCCGTATCCTGGCCACATGAATCCGCCCGGAAGGTCTGCGTTGTTTTCGTCCTTGCGGAACCAGTTAACGTAGAAGATTTTCGGAAGGAGATTCTTGTCTTTTGCAGCGTTACCAACGTCGATCCAGTGCTGGAAGTAGTCACCCATGTTGTATCCGCAGAATGGAATGATTGCGAACGGGTCGCGGCGGATTTTACCAACTTCATCAGCGTTGATTGTAGAAGCAGCAGTGATTTCTGAACCTACGATAGATCCGAGGAATACACCGTGTTCCCATGAACGGCTCTGGTGAACAAGAGGAATTGTTGACGGGCGGCGTCCACCGAAGAGGATTGCACTGATAGGTACACCTTCCGGAGATTCCCAGTCAGAAGCGATGCATGGACACTGTTCTGCAGGTGCTGTAAAGCGTGCGTTCGGGTGAGCCATTTCTTCGCCCTTAGGAGCCTTGTCCTTAGGGAATGCGTCGCGCTTGTTGCCTTTCCAGTCAACGAGTTTGCCCTTAGCAGGGTAACCGATTCCTTCCCACCAGACGTCGCCGTCTTCTGTGAGGGCACAGTTTGTGAAGATTGTGTTCTTTGAAGCAGCTTCGAGAGCGTTTTTGTTAGACTGAGCAGAAGTTCCCGGTGCAACACCAAAGAAACCTGCTTCCGGGTTGATAGCGTAGAGACGACCGTCTTTTCCGAATTTCATCCATGCAATATCATCGCCGACTGTTTCAACTTTCCAGCCAGGGATTGTAGGGATAAGCATTGCGAGGTTTGTTTTTCCACAAGCTGATGGGAAAGCACCTGTAACGTATTTAACTTCGCCCTTAGGATTTGTGAGCTTGAGGATGAGCATGTGTTCAGCAAGCCAGCCTTCTTCGCGTGCAATTACAGAAGCGATGCGGAGAGCAAAACATTTCTTTCCGAGGAGAGCGTTTCCGCCGTATCCGGAACCGTAAGACCATACAAGATGTTCTTCCGGGAACTGAGAAATGTATTTCTTTTCAACTGGAGCGCATGCCCAGACACCGTTGTCTTTTTCGCCGTTGTTGAGAGGTTTGCCAACTGAGTGGAGACATGGAACGAAGTTATCATCAAGATACTTCCATACTTTTTCGCCGGCGCGTGTCATGATGTCCATGTTCAGTACAACGTATTCAGAGTCAGTAAGTTCAATACCGTATTTAGCGATTGGTGAACCAAGTGGTCCCATGCAGAACGGAATTACGTACATTGTGCGTCCGTGCATACAACCCTTGTAGAGACCTTTCATGGTAGCCTTGAGTTCAACAGGGTCGATCCAGTTGTTTGTAGGACCGGCATCTTCCTGAGTTTTAGAAGCAATGAAAGTTCTTTTTTCAACACGAGCAACATCAGAAGGATCTGAGCGGAAAAGGTAGCTGTGTGGTTTTTTAGCCAATGGAGTAGCAAGACCAGCATCTACGCAAACTTTTACGAGACGGTCATACTCTGCTGCAGAACCGTCGCATACAACAACCTGGTCTGGTTCACACATTTTAACGCATTCTTCAATCCAAGCTTTGATCTTGGCATTTTTAATGTCATTAACTGTCATTTTAAGATCTCCTTAAAAAAATCTATTACTAATATATTGAATTTTTTTTCAATGTACAATGTTTTTGATTTTCAGAAAACCGCGGATTTCTCCCTGAAAATCTCAAAATCTCTTCTAATTTTTCCAGAATCTTCAAAGTCAAGTTCAAAAAAAATCAAATTTTCTATTCAACAACACGAAAATCGCTACAATAAAAAAGCTTTATTGCCCGTGTCATGAATTCAACGTCGGCAGTTCCAGCTGTTTCGTAAGGTGAATGCATTGCCCATTGCGCAAGTCCAATGTCCACACAAGAAACAGAAACCTGTGTCTGGCTTATGTTCCCAAGCGTTGAACCGCCCGCAATATTTGAATTATTCGTAAAAATCTGGAACGGAACGCCAGCACGTTTGCAAATGTCTTTAAAAAATCCTGCGCTTATAGAATCCGAAGTGTATTTTTGAGAGGCATTGAATTTTATTACGACACCGCCGTTAATTTTCGGGCAGTTTACAGGATCCGCAAGGTTTGCAAAATTCGGGTGAACGGCGTGCGCATTGTCTGCGCTGACCATAAAGCTTTTTGCAAGACGGATTTTGTAGTCTTCTGCGTCTGAGCCAAGAGCAAAATTTATTCTTTCTAGAGTGTCGCTTAAAAAGGTTGAAGCGGCTCCCTGCCGGCTCTGGCTTCCGACTTCTTCGTTGTCAAAAACGCAGTAAACTTTTATGCGGTTGCCATTGCAAATGTTTACATTAATCTCCGCATCGCAGTCGTCTTCTTTGCACGATTGCAAAAATCCTTCGAGTGTAGAAAAAGCGCATTCAAGGTCGTCGAGTTTTGTTGACGAAACAAATTCATCTTCTGCGCCCCAAAAACTAGGCTCACAGCGGTTATACAAGAAAAGGTCAAAAGTCAAAATGTCTTTTTCGCTTACATTTGCTTTTTGAGCAATTATTTTTAATAATTTTGTGTTTTCATTCAAGCTTAAGATAGGACGAACTTCGTTTTGAACGTCAATTTTGTGTCCGTCGTTTGCTTCGCGGTTCATGTGGATTGCAAGATTTGGAATCATCAACAAATCGCGGTCTACGTCAACTAAAATCTGTTTTAAGCCTTTGTCTGTTTTTACGATTACCCGGCCTGCAACAGAAAGAGGGCGGTCAAACCACGGAGCAATCAGCATTCCGCCGTATTTTTCTACGTTTAATACAACGCAGCCGTTAGTGGAAATTTCCGGGTTTTCCTTGATTTTAAATGAGGGAGAATCAGAATGGCTTGCGCAAATCATAAATGGCGATTTTTTTGTTTTTTCTTCATTTTCTGGAATTGTAAAAGCGATTACGGAAGAAGAATTTCTTGTTACAAAATATTTTCTTCCCTTTATAAGATTCCATTTTTGAGATTCAGAAAGTTCTGAAAACCCGCTTTGAATTAATTTTTCAGAAATATTTTTTACAGCGTGAAAGCACGATGGCGAATTTTTTATAAAGTCCAGCATATTCCGGGCAAGTTTTGCATTTTTTTCCATGATTTTATGATAATGAAATTCGTCTTGCGCGTTCAACCGATTTTTTCTGCGCGTTTTCTGCGCGTTTTCTGCCGGTTAATTCGTAATTCTCAAATTTTTATCCTTAAAGTTCTATTTCTTAGAAATTTTTTTCAATATATAATCTAAGAATGAATTTAATCAGCATTTTTGGCGCGATGGAAGGCGCTGTTTCTCAGGGGGTTCTCTGGGGAATTATGACTCTCGGTGTTTATTTGACATTCCGAATTTTGAATATTGCGGACATGACTTGCGACGGCTCTTTTGCTCTCGGAGGCTGCACTTGCGCAATTCTCGTAAAAAAAGGCATGAATCCGCTTTTGGCAGTTGCAATTTCTTTTGGGGCAGGACTTCTGGCGGGGCTTGCGACTGGAATTATGCACGCAAAGCTAAAAATCCACGAGATTCTGGCAGGAATTTTAACAATGATTGCGTTGTATTCTATTAATATCAGAATAATGGGACGATCTAACACTCCGCTTCTTGGCGTTCAGACGATTATGACAAAACTTCAAAGCACATTTTCGCTTTCTCCAAATGTCGCGTCGCTCATTATCGGACTTATTTTCAGCGTTCTGCTTGTGGCGGGACTTTACTGGTTCTGCGGAACTGAAATCGGCTCTTGTCTTCGGGCAACAGGAAACAACGAACGTATGGTGCGCGCTGTCGGTGTTGACACAGACAAAATAAAGCTGCTCGGACTTTCGCTTTCAAACGGGCTTATCGCGATGTCAGGCGCGCTCGTAGCTCAAAGCCAAGGCTACGGAGACGTTGGAATGGGAACTGGAACAATCGTGATCGGCTTGGCTTCTATAATTTTAGGCGAATGCATTTTCGGAGCGCTCGGAAAAAATCTTTCATTCTGGTTCACTCTCCTTTCTGTCGTGCTCGGCTCAATCGTATACAGAATTATCATCGCAGTAGTTCTTCAGCTCGGCCTAAAATCTTCCGATCTCAAGCTTTTAACGGCGATTATCGTTGTGATTGCGCTTTCAATTCCTGTTATCAAGAAAAAGGCGACAACACGCTGCAAAGCATCTCCAGACAAATCAAGAAAATAACAGATTCTTTGATTTTTCAATGATTTAAAAACGGTTAACGAGGAAAAAAATGCTAAAAATCACGCATGTATCAAAAACTTTCAATCCAGGGCAAATCACAGAAAAAAAAGCCCTTTTAAACATAAACCTTGAAATTTCCGACGGAGACTTTATCACTGTAATCGGAGGAAACGGAGCAGGCAAATCGACTCTTCTGAATTTAATTGCGGGTGTTCACACTTGCGACACAGGCTCGATACTCCTTAACAACAAAAACCTTACGCAAATGCCGGAATACAGACGAGCAGCTTTTCTCGGACGTGTTTTCCAAGATCCGATGATGGGAACTGCCGCAAATATGCAGATTGAAGAAAACCTTGCGATGGCCTACCGGCGCGGAAGCAAGAGAACGCTCGCATGGGGAATCCAAAAAGAGGAGCGCGAACTTTACAAAGAACGGCTTTCTATGCTGGAACTTGGACTTGAAAACAGAATGACAAGCAAAGTCGGACTTCTTTCCGGCGGACAAAGACAGGCGCTGACACTTCTGATGGCAACCTTAAAAAAACCGGAGCTTCTGCTTCTTGATGAGCACACAGCCGCCCTCGATCCAAAAACAGCCGCAAAAGTTCTAGAAATCACAGATAAAATTGTAAGGCGCGACCATCTCACAACTTTTATGGTAACCCACAATATGAAGCACGCAATTGAATACGGAAACCGTCTAATAATGATGATGAACGGGAATATTGTTTACGATGTGCGCGATGAAGAAAAGAAAAATCTAAAAGTTGACGATTTGCTTGCGAAATTTGCCGCACAAGGTGACATGAACGACCGGATAATGCTCGGTCAATAAAAAACTAATTCCGTGCTCGGAGCACTCCATAAAAAAACGGCGTTGCAATTATTTGCGGGCGCCGTTTTTTTATGCCTTCGCCGGCTTCGCACAGCCTCATTTTTGCATGAGATTCGAAAGACTTGTTTTACTTTCGCAACGAGATGTCTGCGTGCGAGCATGCTGAGCGGCCGCCCAAGCGGGGGCAGCAATGAAGGCGCGTTAGATGCCGGAACCATAGCCAGCCGCGCCCAGAAATGAATCGCAAGCTGCGGTTGCTTAAATTCAGAAATGGCAGAAAGTCAAACTAGAACGTATATTTTGCTCCGAGCTGAACAAATCCATTGTTGCTCCAGCCTTCAAATTCTGTTCTGTCTGATTTATAAGAAGCCATGTACAGTCCTTTCGCCGAGAATTCAAGTCCGTCAGAAACGTACCATGTAAGCTTTGGCATTACGATTAAGTCAAAATGCTGAAATCCGTAAACTGCGCTTACTTCCGGCTTTACTTTGCCGTGGTTCCAGCTGTCAGAAATATTTACAACAAGTTTAATGTCGTTTTCGTAAGTTCCGTTTTCTGTATCAAGAGAAGCATTGTCGTTGATTTTGTCGTGGTTAAGAATGTATTTTCCTTGTCCCTGAACGTTTACGTTAAGCTCACTAAGCGGCAGGTCGCGGTCAAAGCCTGCAACCCATGCAATTGAGTTGTTCTGGATTGTCGGGTCGTCGCCGGCAGTGTCTTTTGTAAGGTCGTATGCGCCTTCGAGACGGAAGTTATATGCTCCGAAAGTTTTTGCTGCTTCGAGTCCAAAAACCTGCAAAAAGTCGTAATCGATAAACTTGTCGTCATCGTCTGCGTCGCCCATTGTAAGGTAGGTTGAAACAAAGCTGTTAATTTTTGAATAATCAAAAGAAGCCTTTTTGTTTCTTCCTGCGTAGTAGCTTACACCCCAGTCAAGAGAACCTGTTGTTGTTGTAAAGCGTGCGCCAGCCTGCATATATTTAAGCTGTTTTGTGTCCGGGTAAAGATTGTCTGCAAGGGTAGATGAATTGTTGAGCATTTTTACGGCAGCGAGCTGAGATGTTGAGGCGGCAGTTGTTATAATGCTTTCCGCTGTTGTTGTAAGACTATTTTTTAATGTTTTAATCTGTGCAGGCACCCACTTTCCGCTAGAAGCGTAGCGGTCAGCTGTCATAAACGGAGTCCAGACAAATTCAAAACGGCTCGAAGAAAATGGTCCTACATCTTTTGGAACATTATACAAAACACGGACCATTGGCTCAGCAAGGCGGCGGTCAATGTAATCCGGAATTAAAAAGTCTGTGTAGTCGTTTGCGTTAAAGTTGTCTACAGCGTGCAATTTGTCGCCCTTTCCCCAGACAACCTTCATTTTTCCGGTCTGAACTACAAAATTTCCAAGATAAGATTCAAGGGTGAGTTCGTCGATTACGTCTTCGTGGTAATTGTCGAGAACATCCTTACTCAAGGCAAATTTTACATCGGCAGAAACTGCGTCAGTAGAATATTTTAAATTAATCTTGCCTTTTGGTTCTGCTTCAGTCTTCCATTCGTCAACCGGCAGTCCGTATTCACCTTCATCATCAAAATATGCGCGAAAGTTAATTTCAGCTTCGCCGGTTACTTCAAGGGCTGATGCAGAAAATGAAGAAGAAGAGTCTCCAAAATCTCCGCCAAAGTCGCTTCCAAAATCATCGCCAAAATCAAAGTCCTGGGCAGAAAGAAGTGAAGCGCCAAGAAGCGCAAAAGAAGTCAAACTAAAAATAAATTTTCTCATAAAACTTGTCCTTAAAAAAAATGGTGGCTGAACAATCGCTCATAACCACCATCGTATGGGGATTTCTAAAAAAAACACCGTCATGCTGAATTCACTAGCCTTCGCGGCTGCGCCCAGCATCCATTTTAAGCTAGATTCCGAAACAAGTTCAGAATGACGAGTTATTTTGCTGTGTTCAGATAGTTCTGTGTGAATACGCTGTCTGGAATCGGCTTGTCGAGAATAATGTTGTAACCGTTTGCGCTCTTTGCATTTTTCTGTGCAGCAATTCTTGTTGAGTGACCGCTCTTTACGTTCTTGAGTGTCGTTGAAGTCGTGATTGTGTATCCGTTGATTTCTGAAATTGAATCAACTGTCAGAACCTTTACGAGAGTTCCGTCTTTCTTGTCGTACATTTCTGCGTAAACAGGAACGTTCGTTTTTTTGTCAATCCACTGGATTCTGTACTGATACTGAGCTTTTGCAACTGTTGCTGCAGTCGGTGTTGACTTGATTTTCCAGCAGTCGTAGCCGTTCTTGTTTTCTTCGCCCAAAAGTTCGTGCGTATCGTCGTCGATGTCGCGAGTAGACATATCATCGTAAGAAGCGTCTGTTCCCGTGAATGATTTGCTTCCTTCTGAAGAGTTTACGCGGCGTGTTGTCTTGAGTGACGGCATGTAAATCCATTTGTCATCATCCTTGCCCTTGTTTTCCATCTGAAGGAATTTGATTCCCTGGTTTGACTTGTTTGTGCTTGCCTTAAAGTTCATAACAACGTCGGAAGTGTCTGTCTTTTCGTTGTGGCGGCCGAGTTCGTCGATAATGCGGTGCTCTTCAATGTTTCCAGCCTTGTTAATAAGGTCCATTTCGACGATTGAATGGTTGTAAGCAGGTTTTTTTATGTTAAGTGCAGCGTCAACAATAGAGCGAGCATCCTGTGCAAAAATCATGGCTCCAGCAGCCAGTAAAGAAATGGCAATAATCGATTTTTTCATATAAGTCTCCCATAAAAAGTCATGAGGAAATATCCATTTCCGATTTGACTTTTTAACGCAATTTCGCAGCAAAGTGAGAAATTGCAGCTGATAAGAAAGTTTGCAACGCAAACTTGTGAATAAAAACTTTGACGCTATTTCAGGCAAAGTTTTTATTGCACTTTTCTGCATTTCGCAGGTTTGAATATTTTTTTCTATTTATTGGGGCGTTTCCCTCACTCCGCCAGCCTATCGGCAGACAGAGTGAGGGCCGGGCTATCCGCACTTCCGGCTTTCGCCTCCATTGTTTTTGAAAGAAGCAAAAATTCAAGCAGAACATTTTTCAAAAACAACGCTTCGCGGTGCTACTATCCCTAACGCACTGGGGGTTATCTGTTTATTAAATCAAACGGATAAACCGACTTGAGATCACATTACTTTTTTTCTTCAGGTTTTTCAAGCAAGTCTTCTTCAGCGCCTAAATCCTCGGTCGGCTCCACTTTCGGGCGGGAGAATTTCGGGTCAAAGTTTGTAAGGAAGCCTGGAAGAATCGTCATTGCAAGCATTGAGCTTGTAAACATTACAATCGCAACCAAAATTCCGATGTAGCGCAAAACCATAAATCTTGAAAGACACAAAACAAGGAATCCAAGTCCAACAGCAAGCGCGTTTGTCAAAATTCCGGTTCCGCTAGACTTAAAGGTGCGGCGGGCCGCGGCGTGAACATCCGTTGTTTTTGCGCGCTCCATTCTGTAAGTCTCAAGGAAGTGGATTGTATAGTCAATTCCGATTCCAACAGCAACAGAAGCGATAATCGAAGTTACCAAGTCAAGGCTGATTCCGAATGTTCCCATTGTCCAGTAGTTAAGCAAGATTGTAAGAGAAAGCGGAACCGCCCCCAAAAGTCCTGCCAAAATAGAGCGGAATGAAATTGCGATCACGACAAAGACGCTCAAAAGAGAGATTATCAAGCTCTGAATCTGGCTAGAGAAAACCATCCCAGTCATGACTGTTTCAAGCTCGCCTTTTCCTGTAAACGAAATTGTATAGCCTTCCGGGAAGTGGTTTCTCGCGTATGAATTGCATTCACGGATAACTTTCTCAATATCGCTAGTCGCGTTTGAGCGGGACACAAGCTGTACACGAAGGCGGTTCGGATTCAAAACATTCTCGTTCTGAGGATCGTTTGCCCAGCGTCCAAGAGTTTGTTTGTCAGAAAGCATTGAAAGGAAGTTTCCGACAATATTTTTTAGCGCGGCGTGCTGTTTATATCCGTACTTTGCCTCGTCATAAGGAATCTCGTAATAGTCAGTTCCCTTGTAGTTAAGTTTTCTTTCAAGAACTTTCACAACATCGTCAAGCGAAGCGTTTTTTCCGCCGGCTTCAGCGTAAGCAGAAGTCAAAAGCTGGAATCCTTCCTCAACAGTAATTGTGCTGTTAAGTTTCTCAACATAAGCAACGTTCGGATCTACATAGTCAGGAAGCATCTCATCTTCACCAGATTCTTCCGCAGAAAGATCTCCGAAGTCGCCGAAATCTCCAAAGTCGCCAAAGTCATCAAATCCGCCGAAATCGTCAGAACCAAAGCTGTCGGTGCTTGCCGCAGCAGTGCTGATTGCGTCAGCGCTTGGAGCATGCAAAACCTGATTCATTCTCTTGATTAAAGTCGGGAAAGAAACAACTTTTCCGATGTAATGGAATTTATTCTGAATATTTTCCTGCAGGCCGTCGATCGCCTCGAGAATATCAGGATTTTTCATTGAGCCTTCAACAAGAGCCGCCTCGCGTCCGTCAGATTTTTTAATGATGTTTCCGTTCACGTCAAGAAATTTTCCGTCCGCATTCATAACAGGAACACCGTTTTCGTCGAGAACATTTCCGTTCTCATCTGTAACTTTCGGACCGTCAACAAGCATAAAAATAAGGTTTGTTCCGGCAAATCTTTCATCAACGTAATCAATATCCTGCCTGAGCTTTGAATCCGGCGGGAAATAATTAATCATTGAAGACTCGATTTTTACCTTGCGGACTCCGAAAATTGAAAGAACAACAAGGAAAGCCATAAACACGAACATCCGTGGACGAGAGCCGCAGAAGAAAAGGAAAATGTTGTACAATGTGTCTTTGCGCTCGTTTCCGCGCCTGATAATGTGTTTTTTTGCGCGGTTTGTAAGCTTCATCATCAGCTTGGATTTTTTTCCGATTTTATTCACCGGCTTTATCATCAGAACAGCAGGAATGAAAGTTTCGGCAAAAAGCCATGAAAGAGCGATTCCAGCCGCGGTAAAAATTGAGAAACTGTGAAGAGGCCCCATCGGGCTTGAAATCAAAGAGATAAATCCGATTACAGTTGTGACTGCGGCAAGGAAAACAGCTGTGCGGCAGCTAGCCAAGCCCTCAAGAATAATATCTTTGTGGACTTCTTTTGTGATTTCAATTCCTTTTGCTTTTGCTTCGTCAAGAGCAAGGTAATAATGCGTCATTACATGGATTCCGTAGGCTGAACCGCAGGCAATCAGCGCGACAGGAATTACACTTGAAACAATAGTAAATGTAAAACCGAAAACAGCCATAAGACCGCAAGTGCAGGCAGTCGCAAGCAAAACTGTAACCAGCGGAAGAAGCGTTCCGTCCAATGTTTTTAGGCTGGCAAACAAAGTCAGAAGAACAACAATCGAAACAAGAGGAATCAAATTCGTCAAATCCGAAGTCATATACTCAAGGAAGTTTTCAGAGACAACAGGATCACCAAAGAAAATAACCTTAAGATTTGTGCCTTCTGTATACTTAAGAGCGATTTGCTTTACCTGGGCAAGAGTATCGGCTTCAAGGTCTGATTCAGACACTTGAGTTTTAGCGGCCTCATTTATAGTTTCAGAAAGAGAAGCGATTTCATCAGCGCTCAACCCCTCGATGGAAGAAAGTTTTCCTGCCTTTTCAGCTTTCTGAAAATCAGAGAAAGTCTTAATTCCGCCCTTTGCAAGCGCGTCAATGTGATCTGCCGACAAAGAATTCAAATATGCAATCTCGCCAGGATGGTTATTCGTGATGAGCGTAATCTGCATCTGAGCCGCTTTGTTGTCATCAGAAATAACCGAGCGTGTATACATTTCATCCCAATCTGTGAGATTCTGCTTAAGATTGTTCACCTGAGCCTGTGACAAAAGCGGAAGATACCCGTTCTCGTCGCGGTCAACATCGATAATATTTCCTGCCGTTAGAGCTCCGTCAACATCCTCAATAAAATCGATTTTTGTAATCGAATCGATTCTGTCAACGCCCGGAAGATTTTCGACATCAGTTGAAATATGGTCGATAATCTGCAAATTCTCCGGTGTAATAATTGTTCCCTTGTCAGTTTCAAGAGAAACTCCGATTACAACTGTGCTTCCGAATCTGTCTTCCGACTCGATCAATCTTTTGTAAGAGTCGTGCTTCTGAGGGAAATACAGTCTCGTTGAGTTGTCCATCTTAATATCTTTAAGCTGGAAACTCAGCACGCCCGTAACTGCCAGTGTGAGCACTATAATCAGCCACGGAGCCTTGAACAAACGTTTCATAAAACGATCCATGATGTGCAATCCTCCTCGCATCATTTTAACTTTCAGAAAATACTAGGTTTATATGTTTAATAAATTAAACCAATAACACAAATATATAAATTTTATCTTTGAGCGTCAATTATTTTTATGCGATTCTTTTAAAAAATCCTAAAATAAACTTAAAACTAAAAATAAATTTTTGTTCAGGGCAAGGAATTTATAAAAGGCAAGTTTTGCAAATTTCAGAATTGATTTAAGAAAAATCTCCATTCAAAAAAGCGTTTTTTCAATTCTTCTGCAAAAACTTGACAATCCTAAAAAATACGATTACTTATTTAAACGAATAAACCCATGAACATAGAGATAGAAAATATGAACGAGCCAGACAAAACAATTCAAAACGAGTCAGGAACCAAAAAAAATGCGCTTGCTGACGACTATCTAGAAAAAATAGAGTCATTGCGCAAAAAATTTATTGTCTGCAGCCCATATCTTTCAACCTTAAGCGACCCTGTAAGACAAAAAATCCTTCTGATTCTAGCAGAGTCAGGAATTGACGGAATGGACGTCCAAGACATCACTGCAAAAACGCATCTTTCACGCCCGGCAATTTCACACCATCTAAAAATTCTTAAAGACGCAGGCATGATAATCAGCCACAAGAAAGGCACGCAGGTTTATTATTTTATTTACATTCAAAATGCTCTTGGCGCTCTCGACGATTTAATCACGACCGTCCAGGAAATCGTCTCGAACATAGATATGGAAACCGTAAAGCAAAACGCCCCATGGATGCTTAAAAATTCATTCTAAGAGATTTTTCATCGCGGCCTGCGCAATTTTTTCAAAAGCAAAATATCAGCAAAAAAGATTCAGCCTAAAATAGCAAAGCAAGAGGCGCTTTCTGCTTTTAATTGAATATCGCAAAAACTTTCATTAGAATATCGGGAATCATCTATTTTACAAGCAAAATGCCTGCTGACTATCTTGGCAGAAACATTACCCAAAATAAAACATAGAGGAAATAATTATGGAAAACATCAAGGAAGTCCGCGTACGCTATGCACCTTCTCCAACTGGAATGCAGCACATTGGCGGCGTAAGAACTGCGCTTTTTAATTATCTTTACGCACGTTCTAAGGGCGGAAAATTCATTCTTCGTCTCGAAGACACTGACCGCACCCGTTTTGACGAAAAATACGTTAAAAACCTTTACGACACAATGGCCTGGCTCGGAATTGAATGGGACGAGGGCGGCGAAAAAGGCGGTGAATACGGTCCTTACGTTCAGAGCGAACGCTTTGAACTCTACAAAAAATATGCAAACGAACTTCTTGAAAAAGGCGAAGCCTACTACTGTTTCTGCGATGCAGAACGCCTTGAGAGAATCCGCAAGATTCAGACTGAAAACAAGATGGCTCCGGGCTACGACAGAAACTGCCGTCACCTGACTGCTGAAGAAGTGCAGGAAAAACTTGCTGCCGGAGTTCCTCACGTAATCCGCCTTAAAGTTCCGATGGAAGGAGAAACAAAATTCTCTGACCACATCTTGGGCGACATCGTATGGAAGAATGAAGACATTTCGCCGGATCCGATTCTGTTGAAGTCTGACGGCTTCCCGACTTATCACCTTGCGAACATCGTTGACGACCATTTGATGCACATTTCTCACGTTATGCGCGCCCAGGAATGGATTCCTTCAACTCCTCTGCACGTGCAGATGTATAAGGCTTTCGGCTGGGAACATCCTGAATTCTGCCACCTGCCGATGGTAAACGGAGCAGACGGCAAAAAACTTTCTAAACGCCACGGCTCAACTTCTTTGAACGAATTCCGCGCACGCGGTTACCTTCCGCAGGCAATCATCAACTATGTTGCTCTTCTGGGCTGTTCTTACGAAGAAGGAAAAGAATTCTATACGCTCAAGGAACTTGCTGAAAATTTCAAACTTGAACATTTGAATAAGGCTCCTGCAGTATTCGACTACAAAAAGCTTGAATTCTATAACGCAAACTATATCCGCCAGCTTTCAACGGAAGACCTTTACAAATGGACTTTGCCGTTCATCACTGGAACCGGGGACGCAACTCTTGAAATCAACCCTGAAAATCCTCAGCCGAAACCGAACGTCGGCCCTGAATTCTCCGGTGTTGCACTTGGGGAAGACGGCGAGCCTTACTGTGTAGACAAGTCTATGAACATGACGAGCGCAGACGTAAAGAAGACTTTGATGGGACTTATGCCGCTCATCCAGGAACGCCTGAAGTTCCTGACGGAAGCAGCAGAAATGGTTCACTTTATGTTTACTGAACCGCCTGTTCCTCCTGCAGATCAGATTATTCCGAAAAGAATCGATGCAGAAAAAACAAAGGAAGTTTTGAACGTTGCAAAAGAATTCGTTGCAAAAGTATTTGAAACTGACCACGAAGGCGCAGAAAACTTTGCAAAGGCAAAAGCTGAAGAACTCGGAATTAAACTCGGCGACTTCATGATGCCAATCCGTATGGCAGTAACGGGAAGCCGCGTTTCTCCGCCGTTAATCGGTTCAATCAGCGTACTCGGAAAAGAGCGCAGCCTGCAGAGAATCGAGCGCACGCTTGCAACACTGTAGTTTTTGGAAGAAAAAGAGTTTGAAAGAGGAAAAGAAACCTTTTTAAGGTGTCGTTTCCTCTTTTTTGTTTTAAATTATTTTAACGCAAGCCCGTCTTTGAATGCGTGTCCTACAACAGGACCGATTGCGCGGTATGCGTGGATTGAAGAATCGTAGATGATCGGCTTGAGCTTGTCTAAGTCGATTTTTCCGTCTGTAAGAATAGAATCGTCTGCCTGCTGACAAACGATTGTTCCAACAAGGATTCCAGTTTTGTCGTCGTAGCTTTTTACGAGACATTCGAGAGTGAGCGGATATTCTTCGATTATCGGGGCGTTTACATTTGCGCTTTTGCGGACATGAACTTTCGCTTTTTCTATCTTGTTCACGTTTTTGCCTGATTCAACTCCAAAATAATCAGAAATCACGACTGTGCTTTGAGTTCCGAAAGAAACTGTAAAAGCGCCGGTTTTCTTTAAATTCTCGGTTGTCTTGTGCTCGGCAAGAAAAAAAGTTACTTCCGTGTAGTCCGACTGAATTCCCCAGGCTGCGTTCATTGCGTTTGGAACGCCGTTTTCGTCATAAGTTGCGATTATAAAAACTCCTTCCGGCGTGATTACGCTTTGTTTTGGTTCAAACTGCATTTTTTTCCTCCAAAATGTAAACTTTTTTTGGATTATATCATAAAATAACCACCGTTAAACAAGGAAAAATTATGACCACAGAAGAAAAAGACAAACTTTTTGAGCAGACGGATAAAGTCCTGGCAATTTTTGAGCAAAACCAGCCGATAAAAAGCGACGGGACTTTTGAAATTGAGCAGGTAAAAAAAACAGTAACAGAAATCGCTGATATTTTGATTGAAAACAAAGAAAGCGAAAAAAAATTTCTTGAATGGATGGACACGCACGAATTTTGGACAAGCCCGGCTAGCGCGCGGTTTCACGGAAATGTAAAAGGCGGACTTGCCGGCCATTCACTTTTAGTTGCAAAACAGGCCTTTTTCTATGCAAAATCTTTCGCTGAGAATTTTATGAATTCAAAACGCGCGGACAAATTCACCTTTTCAGCGGCAGATATTTTTGTTTCTGCAATCGCCCACGACTTTTGCAAGGCAGGAAGCTACAATCTTGAGAGCAAAAAAACAAAAGACATCAAAGGAAACTGGAAATATGAGCCTTTCTACAAAGTAAAAACAGACTGGCGAAACCTCGGGCACGGAAACGAGTCTGTCCTTCTTTTGCTAGAGACAATTCCCGAAGCTATAAAAAACCGCACTTTGCTCGAGGCGATAAGCCGGCACATGGGCTTTTCCGACCTTTCTGATATGGAAAGAATAAATTTCTCGCTTTTTCTGCAGAA